>NZ_JACJER010000157.1:0-9251 GCF_014164185.1 Shewanella sp. SG44-6
TCTTGTTCAACAACCGATTCGCTCAGTAAGTTAGAAAATTCGATAAGCATTTCCTGTAACTGATAAAAGTTACTTTTCATTATCGAATTTAGATGTGCGCGTTTTGACATTTGTGCTACCGCATACTGACCACTTATGTATGTTATATCACCGTACTAAGTTAGTTTCAATGACTTTCAATTTTTCGTTATATGTAATTTATCTCAAGTATAAATTATCTGTCATAACACTGATAAGTACATTAGAGATTCAATGTAATCAATTATTTTATAAATTATTGATTAAGGTGTCCCAAATGGACCCTGAAATAACAAAAATAAATCAATGTAGAGATAACATTGTATTCAGAACTTACTCATTTTTGGTAACAAATATGCCCACACAGCAATCTGTCACTATCCTTTACTATGAAAGCGAAATATCTATGGAACTTGAATCTTTACTGATTAAAAACTGCCAGATAGGTGATGGTGGTCGAGTGATAATACCCCACAGTGTTAAACAGGATAAGTTAATCATAGCCGTGTTGCTAGGTGAGGTAGTTGTTCTCAATAAGTTAGGCGATCGAGCTTATAAAGAAACTAAAGTTGCATAATTAAAGGAAAACATGAGGGTTTTATGAATTGTCCAATTAGTTTTTACGATAAATCTCATACTAGAATAGAAGAGATCGTTCACAAAATTGAGTTAGCTGCAGTAGAGTTTGTATTCAATCTTGAAGTTACAGAATTCAATGACGTTTTAGTATTGCAAGGGATCAGTGAAGAAGATTATGAGCAGTATTTTAATGAATTAAGTGAGTTTTTGTCTTTTTCTACTTATAGGTATTCTAACTCATCCGTGTTTAATCGAGCATGGAATGCTCATAAATTAATGTCAGATAGTTTTATTTATAAACATAATGGCCAACAAAAACTCATAGGCGATTGCTTTGAATGGCTGAAGCCATAATCAATTTTAACTTTGACTACTGAATAAATCTGAATTGATAATACTATCGCTTAATCAAAAATACAGAAAACCTCTTAAATCGTCTTAGATAACTCCACACAAACTCGGAACCACTTAATTTAAGATTTTGTAAAATGGTGTACCCATAATACTAAATCTTGAGAAAGTTAACCGCCCTACTCTAAAAATGAAAAACTCAAACATTAGCAAAACTCTAAGGTTAGTAAAATGGTGTACCCATAAAAGTCAGGTTTGAATTCTAGTTATTTAGCTCTTAACTTTAGATAACTGTAATTATGTTAAGTTAAGATTTACTTTAAACCCATTTAGTATTATGGTGTACCCATATTACAAATCTGGCTAATCTTCTTTATCATTCGCTTGGTTTATGAAAATTTGAAAAAGAGGTATTTGAGGACTGAATTATGGAAGAGAAAGAGTATGTGGCACCACAATGGAGTTATGATTTTTATGAGCCCAAAGGAAAACGGATGCGGCTCCTATCAATTGAGGAAGTTCAATTATCTTCTCGATTACTGAATAGAAACGTAAAACATACCAATTGCTCAACTCACCCTGAACGATATAAATCCAACTTTAAAGCTCACGTTCCTTATGCCGAAAAAATTTGGTTGTCAGTTTGTCGTGCTATTCGCAATATATCGGCTTTGCCGGTACATGCCGTTCATCATCATGACATGGATGCCTTAAACCATGATTTATCACTTATTTTTTCTGATACTGGTTGGCGTTGGATTCGTAAAGAAATCAGTCAGTTAAAGAAGCGATCTAGAAAATCGAGGTTTGAATTGTCCGCAGATCTACTCGATGAGCTCAAATCAATTATGGCCAGAGAAAAACTGACTACTTTTGATGCAGTCATTGATTATCTGGTGACACTCGATAAGGATTTAAGGTCGGATGAAGAATAACTCAGTGTTTTTCTATATTGCTGACTATCTTGAGGATGAATAAAGGAGAAAATGATGCCGTCATTGACTAAAAATCAGAATTATTCTGTTAAACTGAGTTCTAAGCCAGATATTAACCCTCGCAAAGTCAATGACTTACTTCTTGATGATGTCTCTATCATGCAAAATGAGTTACGATCATTGCTCGACAGTGATATTGAAACGGCTAATTTTGACCGCATTTCAGAATTAATTTCAATGTTGTTGCATGACTTTGAATTGTCATCCAGTGACATGAAAGCGAACACCTTAAAATCACTTAATCAGAATTGGTACCAATTCTGTAAATGGTGTACAGGTGTGTCCATTGTCCCAATTCCATGCTCTGTAGACCATTTTAAAAAGTACATCCTTGAACATTCAACACGAGTAAAGTTTAATACATTAAAAGTCTACTCTTGGGCTGTTCAGACCATGCATTTGGCCGCAGGTTTACCGTCGCCTACTGAATCATTAACAATCAAAAAAATGTTTGAAAATATAGAAAGTAGCAAGCTGACGGATGGTGAGTTTACGACCCAGGCATCTGCATTCAATGAGGCTCACTTAGAAGTCCTAACCCAAGTGTTTTCACAAAGTAAGAAACTAATAGAGTTAAGAGATTTGGCTTTATTAACAATGTCTTATGAATCTATGTTGCGTGAGTCAGAGTTGGCTAGAGCGACCTTTGAACAGATAAGTTTTACTCGAGATGGCAGGGGTATTTTGCTGGTGCCTATTACCAAATCACGTCATTCAGGTGAACCAGATAAAGTTATTTTAAGTTTACGATGCTTGGACTTGATTGATCATTATGTGACGTTAGCGGGGATTGAGAGAACCGGTTTAATTTTCAGAAAAGTCCATAAATCGAACAAAATAGGCGTTCAAAACAACCCATTATCAGGGGTAGCGATCGATAACATTTTTCAGAATGCCTTTAGTGTTGTGTCGGAATACTCACCGGGTCTTGTTAGAGGATGCGTTCCTTGGAGTGGCCATTCAGCCCGTGTCGGTGCCTGTCAAGATTTGCTAGCCGCAGGTTATTCACCTTTGGAAGTGCAAGTCTCTGGTCGTTGGAGTTCGCCGGCAATGGTTTACAGATATGGCCGTGACATTCTTGCAGAAGATGGCGCAATGGCAAAATTTCGGTCTGATAAAAAGTAGGAGAGTGGAATGACGCAGTATTACGAAACCTTGAAAGATGTGTGTGAAAATGCACTATTAAATATGTACTTAGAGGTTAGTAGTAATAATAGATTTACGCCTATAGAAAAACGAACACAAATAATAAAAAAGTTTATAAAGCCTAAATTGAAGATGTCGAAGTACAAAGTCATAAAACCAGAATTAAAAAGATTAGCCTTAGTTAAAGCAACGATATCACTTGAGTCCGAACTGCATAAATTACTAGCTAACATGCAGAAATATAAAGGGAAAGGTGATGCGGAAGCGCTACTGTTTGATTTTCTCGGCAATATTCATGTTTGGACAGGGTTAATGATACAGGTAGCCAACAAATATACCGTGGCAGAGCCTGGTAACGTTTATTTGTTGGAAAATGAGACTTTTACTAAGTTAGATAAAGATGGCCACTACATTAAGCCAATCAATCTGTTTGTTTATCTTGATGCAGATAATGATTTAAATACAGTTTTATCACAAATACAGCAGGATGAACGTTTTAACATTTCTGTCTCAGAAAGGTTCGATACTCATGCCAAATTAAACGTTTTACCGGTTAATGAACTTCAATAGACGAAAAAAAACCAGCAAAAGCTGGTTTTCTTCCCCAAGGGACCCCTCCCTCAGTTGGAGGACACACTATGAAAAATTGCCAAAACAACTTCATAATGAGTACATATTTATTTTACTTCAGTGATGACAATTTTGTAAACAGTTTTACTAGTTTTAAGTAAATTATACCGATATTAGTATCGAAAAATCTTACTTGATTCAATTGTGGTAAATCAAATAGTGGTCACTATGCGGTAGGTAGATAGTGATGTTAATATTTTTAGCAAGTCCAAAATAGTACCTGAAATAGAATAGAAAATTGATTTATTAGGGTAAAATATAAGAATGTACAAGGAGTATCTGTTATGAATGCAAGACCTATGATTTCATCTACTAAGTTAGTTTACAGCAATGATCTATTCAGTATTTATATAGCGACTAACAGTGAGCAAGAGTCACCATTATGCTCACGTAAACCTGCGTTTGTGTATTTTAAAGGGGAGTTTTACAGTATGAAACGATCAAGTATAGAGCCATGTTCTAGGGCACAAACTGAGTATTTGTTATCAGTCATGACACGTTTTGGGGCCTTCTAGTAGATGACACACGGTTCATTTAACAAATACCAAGAAAATACACAATGAAATTAATGAAAACGCTATTGGGGTTGATAGAGAACCAATTAGTGAACCCTATCAACATGATTTAGCCAGAAGAGATCGGTTTGTATACTTATTATATTCCACACATTTTCAATCATATGATGAATTTAGGTCCTCGCTTATGTCTATGGCTGGCTACAATGAAAGTGAAATCATTCTTGAAATCAATGCCCTGAAAAATTTGGCTACCTTCAAATTGCACAAACATAGAGTTAAACAGAAGTTGCTCTATAAAAGTTCGTATAAAAAATTACTCATTGAGCAAGGGTCACTGGCAATCTATGAAGCCATGAACAATTCGGCGCCATTCGACGTGGATCTCATCACAAATTTATCTAAAAAATATGAATACAAACCTGAACAAGTTGTCAAACAGCTACGAAATTACAAAAAACTCTCCACTCAAATCGCGATTTTTAAGCAAAATAATAAAAAATTTCCTTTGATTAGTGCGTTGATTAAATGTGCCAAATTAAATGTGATGTATTAGCTGGCAACTCACTTTTAAGCCAAATTTTAAACAGCTGTATGACCATATTAAAGTTTGATAATAAATTAAGGTTTTCATGAACGGTAATGACGCAATAGTTTGATAAATTATCAGAGGACAAATTTCATTTTTTGATAATAAAGTTTGATCATTTTCAAGCTCACTTTTGGACAAAAATTAGTTAGAGCAAAGGGTCTAAAAATAAGTCGTGGGATTAAGAAATATATGGCATTCTGGATAAGGACGCGACTTCGCGCGGCCTATCCTTATCTGTTAAATGAATCATAACGCTAAAGTTAAACGAGAACGCCACATATACTGGTCAAGATTTCCCAACTGATCAAATATTTGGGCATGTTTATAGTCTATAGGAAGCACTTCGGTTCTCTGATTTGTAATACCAATCTGTCTAGGTAGAGGCAATGAACAACTGGCACCATCAACGTTAACCAATATGCTTTTTAGAGAAAGAATATTACTTACACCATAATAAACATTTAACCAAAAACCTGTAGCGTGAGGGTTTGGATATGAGTTAGCCCAAGGTTCTTTAAAGTCCTCACATTGCTTCCCGTCGTCAGACCAATCTACGACCAAACGCAGATTCACATCGTTACGAAACACTGCAATTGTTTCTGAGTTATTAGAGCTTATCTCCCAATCTTGTGCCGCATCTGAGCGAAGAACGCAATTCTCAATATATGGTAAGGAAGGAGTAGAGCCAATCTGAGGTGAATTATCTTCTGAGTCTTCCAAGTCGATAATTATTTTGATAAAAGTATATAGCTCTTGAATTAACTTATCTTTTACTTGTTTACGCTTAACAGTATCTGCATAGATCTCTTCATTTAGAAAATATTGGATTGGCCATCGCTTATGTTTGAGGTCAAAAGGCAGCTCATCAGGTTTACCATAAGCAGTATTCATAATATTTAATACACATGCATCGCCTCGAACACCAATGGCATAACCCAACTCAATTAGTACGTTTGAGTTAGGGAAACTCTTACCCAGATTATTACAAGAAGTACAGTAACTAATATCAGCAACGAAAACTGAACACGATGAAATCTTGCCAAATATAGTCGTCGCAATGTCAGGAGTACCTGGAACCCCTTCAGTGTCACTATCCAGACGCTCTGACTCACCATACTTAGGCTCTTCTGTGAGCTTTCTTAGCGACGCTTTTAAACAATCTCGAATAAAGAAGCGATTATATTTTTGATCTAGATCACTCTGCCACGAGTAAAATATATTGTTTTGCATAACTATCCTTATTCATTTAACGCCGCATTCAGCGGCTTGTCTGCTGAATGCGGCGTTAGTTGGGGTTTTGCGCCCATCCCCTCGAAATTAACCTTAGCTTGAATTTTCACGCTTAGAGTAACTTTTCGTACCATTGGACTTCACCCCTTGAATAACACAGTTTGTATTATTTAGCCCATCCCCTCGAAATTGGCATTAGTATTCTTAAGTAATAATATACAGTGTTCAACCATCTTATGAAAAGTTTACCACTTTAGTCGCTTAAATCGGCTTTATGGTAATGTTAAGCAGTTGACTGGTAAACATTAACCTCATTGATTAAGGTATGCTGATTAAAAATAACAAGAAAGGCTTACCACTATTTCTTCATCAAACACCAAGCGTATACAAATTCTCAGCGAATCAGAAATCAACGAACTCTATGCCTTACCCAATTTTAACCGTAAAGATCGTGATGATTATTTTTCGTTAGATAGTGAAACTCAAAGGCTCGTCAACGAATTAAGACGTATTGAAACCAGAGTGTATTTTATCTTACTGCTTGGTTACTTTAGGTCACGGCCAATAGTATTTAATTTCTCATTTACTCAAGTCAGTAATGATTTAGATTATGTAAGATCCAAGTATTTCAGCGATAAAGATATGTCTCTTGAGGATTTATCACCAACAACAAAAACTAAGCTGATTAATAAGTTATTAAAATATACAGGGTTTACAGCATACCAAAGCAAGTTAGATAAAGAGCCGCTATTAAAAAGGCTTAACGATGTTGTAAAAATCAACCTTGAACCAAGGTATGTTTTTGATGAATGTATTGCTTATTTTGGTCAAAACAGAATAGCGCTAGCTGGTTATACAACGCTGCAAGACACTATTTCTACGGTATTATCAAATGAGCGTAACCGAATTGAAATGGTGCTGCTTGATAGTTTGTCTTCAGGTACCAGAAAAACATTACTTAAATTACTTGAGTCAAATAATACCTTTACTGACTTAGCCAAGTTAAAGAAAATGGCTAAGGACTTTTCAACGAGCCAAATCACCCAAGAGCTGAAGACGCATAAAATTATACGCTCGCTTTATCCAGAAATTAAGTCACTGATTGCTGAACTGGAGCTATCACCTAAAAATCTTGAATACTATGCTTCACTGGTAAAGCACAAGTCCGTTTATAAGCTTAGAAAACACGCAGATAGCCAAACTATTTTATATCTCGTTTGTTACTTGTTCTTCAGGTACCGAGAGACTAACGACAATCTTGTTGCTGCATTTATTTACTTGGTAAGGAAGTTAACCGAATCAGCTAAAGGCTATGCAAAGCAGCGTATTGTTGAAGATGTAACCATTGTAAGAACCAAATTAAAATCCGCTGGTAGTTTATTAAAGTACTTCATCGATACCGATATGGACGATGATTTAAGCTTTGGTGATGTACGTAAAAAAGCCTTTGAATTGATCCCTGCTGACAGTATTAAACTGTTAAGTGATCACTTAGATAATAACGACTTTGATGGCCGTCAGTACGAATGGCAATTTATTGATAAACAATCCAGTAAAATTAAAAAACTTATCCGCTCATTATTTATGTCTATCGATATTGAGTTCATTCATTTAAAGGATGAACTCCATGAGCAGTATGTTATGGCACATTCTGAACTTAGTGAATTAAAGGCTATCCAAACCATTAACATCGATGTGGTACCTAAACATGACCGAGAGTATTTAGAGGGAGAAAATACCAAATTAATTGCTAATCGATTTGAGTATTTCCTTTATCGTAAAGCCGAACAATTATTTCACAGTAATAGCTTAACGGTGAAAGAAAGCGTTAATAACCGTAGTTTAACGTCAGATCTTATACAACCTAAAGAATGGCAGCAAAAAGAGACAATCATTGAAAACACTGGCCTTGATAAGCTGGCAACACCGATTAACCAAACACTCGCAGATAAGAGCCAACAATTAGAAGTTAAGCTGAAGGAAGCAAGCGAGCATATCTTTAGTGGTGATAATAAGTATGTTGAGTTTATTCCTGGCAAAGCCGAACTCAAGTGGTCAATTCCTAACAGCCGTTGGCAACAAACAATTGAAAACCCGCTCTACAATCAAATTCAACACATGGGTATCGTTGAACTCATGTTGTTTGTTGATCAAAAGACAGGTTACTTAAATTCATTTACACACATATCAGCAACTAAAGAAAAATCACCAGTAAATAAAGAAGATCTGATCGCCTGTATATTGGCAAACGGCACCAATTACGGCCTATATAAAATGGCGAATATCTCTGACCGTTCAATGGGTAAATTACGCAGTGTAGATGATAGTTATGTCAGATATGAAACACTCAAAACGTCTAATGATCAGGTTTCTAATGCTATAGCCACGTTGCCAATATTTGCCTATTACCATGTGGACGATAATCAGTTGTTTTCAAGCATTGATGGTCAAAAATTTGAGTGTCGCATAAATACGTTTAAGGCTCGGTATTCGTCTAAGTACTTCTCCAAAGGTAAAGGTGTTTCAGCATTAACATTGGTTTCTAATCATGTTCCGGTGAGTACGCAAGTCATTGGCGCTAACGAATATGAAGGTCACTTTGCTTTTGACTTACTCTATAACAACTCTTCAGATATACAGCCTAATACCTTATCGACCGATACGCATGGTACCAATAATGTTAACTTCGCTATATTAGATTTCTTTGGTTACACATTCGCCCCTCGATACGCGAAAATGAAAAAGGTGTTTTTTGAGCTATTTGAAGTGACTGAAGAGAACGGAGGCCGTATTCAATTAAAGAAAGATATTAATCATAAGCTAATTGCTGAAGAATGGGACAATATTCAGCATATTGTTTGTTCATTGAGTCGTAAAACCACCACTCAAAGCACAATCATTAGAAAGTTGAGTAACGGCAAGAGCCGAAGATTGTCAGCATTGCATGAGTACGACCGTTTAATTAAATCTATTTATGTTTTGGAGTATGTTGATAATTCAACGTTGCGTCATTACGTCCAGCAAGCCTTGAACAGAGGTGAAGCATACCATCAGTTAAAACGTGCTATTAGAGGTCCGGCCGGTAAAAGCGTTGGAATTAGCCACTTTGCAAATAAGACATTGATTCATTTAGCTTTTCTGACAAGGGCTGGATAAAATCCTTACCGAGATAGCGAATCCTGAAGCTGCTTAAAC
>NZ_JACJER010000158.1:0-9083 GCF_014164185.1 Shewanella sp. SG44-6
CTGGTAAGTTAATTGTTGAAGGCCTCAATCTTGTTAAAAAGCACCAGAAACCTAACCCTCAATTGGGTGTGACTGGCGGCGTTATCGAGAAAGAAGCACCGATTCAAACATCAAACGTTGCGATCTTTAACCAAGCCACAGGCAAGGCAGATCGTGTTGGTTTCCGATTTGAAAACGGCCAAAAAGTCCGTTTCTTTAAGTCGAACAGCGAACTCGTTAAGTAATTTGGAGTAAACGATGGCGAAACTGCATGATAAATATCAAGAGACTGTAGTCGCTGAACTAGCTAAAAAGTTCGGTTACAGCAGTGTCATGCAAGTCCCTCGGATTGAAAAAATCACCCTAAACATGGGTGTGGGCGAAGCTGTTGCAGATAAGAAAGTTATGGAGCATGCGCTCCGTGACATGACTGCAATCGCTGGCCAGAAACCAATTGTAACTGTTGCTCGTAAATCAGTTGCTGGTTTTAAAATCCGTGAAGGCTACCCTATTGGCTGTAAAGTGACCCTACGCGGTGAGCGTATGTGGGAATTTTTAGAGCGTTTAGTTGACATTGCAATACCACGTATTCGTGATTTCCGTGGCTTAAGCGCAAAAGCGTTTGACGGTCGTGGTAACTACGCAATGGGCGTGCGTGAGCAGATCATCTTCCCAGAAATCGATTATGATAAAATCGATAAAATTCGTGGTATGGATATTGTTATCACTACTACTGCGAAGAATGATGAAGAAGGTCGTGCTTTGTTAGACGCTTTTAACTTCCCATTCAAGAAATAAGGGTAGCATAATGGCAAAAACATCTATGAAAGCACGTGAAGCAAAACGTGCGCAGCTCGTAGCTAAATATGCTGAAAAGCGTTTAGCACTTAAGGCTATAATCAGCAGCCCTACAACTTCTGAAGAAGATCGTTGGGATGCCGTACTTAAGTTACAAGCTCTACCACGTGATTCTAGCGCTGCGCGTCAACGCAACCGCTGTAATCAAACTGGTCGCCCACATGGTTTCCTACGTAAATTCGGCTTAAGCCGTATTAAATTACGTGAAGCAACCATGCGTGGTGAAGTTCCTGGTCTGCGTAAGGCCAGCTGGTAAGCACTTGTCACGGAGTAAGCTAATATGAGCATGCAAGATCCTATTGCGGATATGTTAACCCGTATTCGTAACGGCCAAGCTGCTAACCACGTATCTGTTAAGATGCCTTCAGCTAAGTTAAAAGTAGCAATTGCGAAATTACTTAAAGATGAAGGTTTCATTACTGAATACGCCGTAGCAGATGAAGCTAAGCCTGAATTAGAAATTACATTAAAGTACTTTCAAGGCAAACCAGTCGTTGAGACTATCCAGCGTGTAAGTCGCCCTGGTCTTCGTATTTACAAAGGTAAAGACGAGTTACCAAAGGTGATGGGCGGTCTGGGTATCGCAATTGTGTCCACTTCTAAAGGCTTGATGACTGATCGCGCCGCCCGCCAAAATGGCACGGGTGGCGAGGTTATCTGCTACGTAGCGTAAGGAGCTAGAAATGTCTCGTGTTGCAAAAGCACCAGTCACTGTTCCTGCTGGCGTAGAGGTGACTTTAAACGAACAGACCTTAACTGTTAAAGGCAGTAAAGGAAGTCTGACTCGAGTAATCAACAATGCGGTAAATGTTGTTATCGAAGATGCAGAAGTAAAGTTCCTACCTGTCGAAGGCGTTGCTAACGCTTGGGCTCAGGCTGGTACTGCACGTGCACTAGTAAACAATATGGTTGTTGGTGTATCTCAAGGTTTTGTGAAAAAACTTAAACTAGTTGGTGTAGGTTACCGTGCAAAGATTGCTGGTAGTGACTTAGATTTAACATTAGGTTTCTCACATCCATTAGTACACAAACTGCCCGCAGGCGTTACTGCAGAGTGTCCTAGCCAAACTGAAATCGTGCTTTCGGGCGTCGATAAACAAGAAGTTGGTCAGGTTGCTGCTGTCATTCGCGGATACCGTCCACCAGAGCCTTACAAAGGCAAGGGTGTTCGTTATGACGACGAAGTAGTACGCCGTAAAGAGGCTAAGAAGAAGTAGGTAACGCGATATGGATAAGAAAACATCTCGCTTACGTCGCGCGTTACGTGCACGTAAGAAGATCCAAGAGCTGGGCGTGAATCGTCTGGTTGTACATCGTACACCGCGTCACATTTATGCTCAGGTGATTAATCCTGAAGCTCAGGTGTTGGCAGTTGCTTCAACCGTTGAAAAAGCGGTTAAAGAGCTACTAAAGAGTACCGGTAACGTTGATGCGGCTAAAGCAGTAGGTAAAATTGTTGCTGAGCGTGCGATCGAGAAGGGCGTAGCAACAGTTGCGTTCGACCGTTCTGGTTTCAAGTATCATGGTCGTGTAGCTGCACTAGCAGATGCCGCTCGTGAAGCTGGCCTGAAGTTCTAAGGGGTTATAAAAATGGCTAAATTAGAAGCTCAGCAAAAAGACGATCTGCAAGAGAAATTGATTGCAGTTAATCGTGTTTCTAAAGTAGTTAAAGGCGGTCGTATCTTTAGCTTCACTGCACTAACAGTTGTGGGTGATGGTAATGGTAAGATCGGCTATGGCTATGGTAAAGCGCGTGAAGTTCCAGCTGCTATTCAAAAAGCAATGGAAAAAGCCCGTCGAAATATGGTAACCGTGGAGTTGAATGCAGGTACTTTGCATCACCCAGTTAAAGGTCGCCATACTGGTTCTAAAGTTTATATGCAACCAGCATCACAGGGTACCGGTATTATTGCCGGAGGCGCAATGCGTGCCGTATTGGAAGTAGCAGGCGTTCATAACGTTCTGTCAAAAGCATACGGTTCTACTAACCCGATCAACATCGTTCGCGCAACTGTCGATGCGTTGGTGCACATGAAGTCACCAGCTCAAATCGCAGCAAAACGTGGCCTGAATGTTGATGAAATTCGGGGGTAATGCACCATGGCTACTAAAACTTTAAAAGTCACACAGACTAAAAGCAGCATTGGTCGTTTACCAAAACACCGTGCAACCTTAACCGGTTTAGGCCTACGCCGCATTAATCACACTGTTGAAGTTGAAGATACACCTTCAGTTCGCGGTATGATTAACAAGGTGTACTACATGGTTTCGGTGGAGGAATTAGGATAATGCGTCTAAATACTCTATCTCCAGCAGCAGGTTCTAAATCTGCTCCTAAGCGTGTAGGCCGTGGTATCGGTTCAGGTTTAGGTAAAACAGCGGGTCGTGGCCATAAAGGTCAGAAGTCTCGTTCAGGCGGCGGTGTTCGCGTCGGTTTCGAGGGTGGTCAAATGCCACTTAAGATTCGTTTACCTAAGTTTGGCTTTACTTCGCGTCGCGCTTTGGTTACAGCTGAAGTTCGTGTACTCGAACTAGCAAAAGTTAACGGTGATGTTGTCGATTTGAATGCACTGAAAGATGCGAACGTTATTACTCGCAACATCCAGTTTGCGAAAATCGTTCTTTCAGGTACCATTGACCGCCCAGTGACTGTAAAAGGTCTCAAGGTAACTAAAGGTGCTCGTGCAGCTATTGAAGCTGCCGGTGGCAAGATCGAGGAATAATACGTCGATGGCAAAACCAGGACTTGATTTAAAAAGCGCGAAAGGCGGTTTATCTGAATTGAAAACTCGTCTTCTGTTCGTGATTGGTGCGATTATCGTCTTTAGAGCCGGTTCGTTTGTGCCAATTCCTGGTATTGACGCAGCTGTATTGGCAGAGCTTTTTGCTCAGCAAAAAGATACCATCCTTGGCATGTTTAACATGTTCTCGGGTGGTGCTTTAGAGCGTGCTTCTATCTTCGCATTAGGTATCATGCCGTATATTTCGGCATCGATTATTATGCAGTTATTGACTGTTGTGCATCCTGCACTCGCTGAATTGAAAAAAGAAGGCGAATCAGGACGTAAGAAAATCAGTCAATATACTAGATATGGCACACTCGTGTTGGGTACTTTGCAATCTGTCGGTATTGCAACAGGGTTACCAAATCTGATGCCTGGTCTTGTGGCCAATCCCGGATTTGGTTTTTACTTTGTTGCAGTTGTGAGCTTAGTTACAGGAACTATGTTCCTAATGTGGTTAGGTGAGCAAATTACCGAACGTGGTATTGGTAATGGTATCTCGATATTAATTTTCGCAGGTATTGTTGCTGGTCTACCATCGGCCATCGGTTCAACAGCCGAGCAGGCGCGTCAAGGTGACATGAATGTATTAGTACTACTGTTGC
This sequence comes from Shewanella sp. SG44-6, assembly GCF_014164185.1. NCBI lineage: Bacteria > Pseudomonadati > Pseudomonadota > Gammaproteobacteria > Alteromonadales > Shewanellaceae > Shewanella > Shewanella sp. SG44-6. The sequence goes on from NZ_JACJER010000158.1 coordinate 4,226, forward strand.
TCGCAGTTATCGTATTTGCTGTAACCTATTTAGTAGTGTTTGTGGAACGTGGTCAACGTCGTATCGTCGTTAACTACGCTAAGCGTCAACAAGGCCGTAAGGTCTTCGCAGCGCAAAGCACCCACTTACCTTTAAAAATAAATATGGCAGGTGTGATTCCACCAATTTTTGCTTCCAGCATTATTTTGTTTCCAGGCACACTGGCTCAGTGGTTTGGTCAAAATGAGTCCATGTCATGGTTAAGCGATTTCGCTTTAGCTGTGTCACCTGGACAACCGCTGTATTCATTATTGTATGCGACAGCAATCATCTTTTTCTGTTTCTTCTATACTGCGTTGGTTTTTAACCCTCGCGAAACAGCGGATAATTTGAAAAAGAGTGGTGCATTCATTCCTGGGATCCGTCCCGGAGAACAGACTTCGCGTTACATTGATAAAGTAATGACACGTTTAACCCTAGCGGGTGCGTTATACATTACCTTTATCTGCTTAATTCCGGAGTTCATGTTAATTGCGTGGAAAGTACAGTTCTATTTTGGCGGTACTTCACTACTAATTATTGTAGTCGTAATCATGGACTTCATGGCTCAGGTTCAGACCCATATGATGTCTCATCAGTATGAGTCTGTGATGAAGAAAGCTAATCTCGTTAACAAAGCAAACTTAGATCGCTTTGGAAAATAAGATTGCTTTTACGGAGTGATGAAATGAAAGTTCGAGCTTCCGTGAAGAAGATCTGCCGTAATTGCAAGATCGTCAAGCGTAGTGGTGTTGTACGTGTGATTTGTGTTGAACCAAAACACAAACAACGTCAAGGCTAAGAAAGAAGTTTGGTCAGCTCAATAATGGGCTGACCAAAATATTGTTTGCAAATCTGTCGTCTGTCGAGTATCCTTTCGGGCTTTTCGCAGATGGCCTTTAACTTTAAGGAGTGCATAGTGGCCCGTATCGCTGGCATTAACATTCCTGATCAAAAGCATACAGTCATTGCTTTGACTGCTATTTTTGGTATTGGACGTACACGCGCTAGAGCAATCTGCGCATCTACTTCAATTGCTGAAGATGCTAAGATCAAGGAATTGAGCGAAGCTCAAATAGATATCCTACGCGAAGAAGTCGCCAAATACACTGTAGAAGGTGACTTGCGTCGTGAGATTTCAATGAACATCAAGCGTCTTATGGATCTTGGTTGTTATCGTGGTCTCCGCCATCGTCGTAGCCTGCCCCTTCGTGGGCAACGTACTAAGACCAATGCGCGCACGCGTAAAGGTCCACGTAAGCCAATCAGAAAGTAACGGGAAGGTAAACCAAAATGGCTAAAGTTCCGTCACGTTCTCCGCGTAAGCGCGTACGTAAACAGGTTGCAGATGGCATGGCTCATATCCATGCGTCTTTCAACAACACAATTGTCACCATTACAGATCGTCAAGGTAATGCGTTGTCATGGGCTACCTCAGGTGGTTCTGGTTTCCGTGGTTCACGTAAATCAACACCATTCGCTGCACAGGTTGCTGCTGAGCGTGCAGGTATTGCTGCTCAAGACTACGGTGTTAAAAACCTTGAAGTTTTCGTGAAGGGTCCTGGTCCAGGTCGTGAATCAGCCATTCGTGCGCTGAACGCTGTTGGTTATAAAATTACTAACATTACCGATGTGACACCTATCCCTCATAATGGCTGTCGTCCACCTAAAAAACGTCGTGTATAACACTGCGTTTATAGGATAGTTGGAGAAAGATCATGGCAAGATACTTGGGTCCCAAGCTCAAGCTCAGCCGCAGAGAAGGTACAGACCTTTTCCTAAAAAGCGGTGTGAGAGCAATCGATTCGAAGTGTAAGCTAGAAACTGCACCTGGACAACATGGCGCACGTAAGCCACGTTTGTCTGAGTATGGTATTCAGTTACGCGAGAAACAAAAAGTTCGTCGTATTTATGGTGTGCTAGAAAAGCAATTCCGTAACTACTACAAAGAAGCTGCACGTCTAAAAGGCAACACTGGTGAAAACTTGTTGCAACTTTTAGAAGTCCGCCTAGATAACGTCGTTTATCGTATGGGTTTCGGTTCTACTCGTGCAGAATCACGTCAGCTAGTAAGCCATAAATCTGTTATGGTTAACGGTCGTGTTGTTAACATTCCGTCATTCAAAGTGTCTGCGAATGATGTTGTAAGCATCCGTGAAAAGTCACGTACTCAAGCTCGTATTAAAGCGGCTTTAGAAGTGTCTGGACAACGCGAAAAGCCTACATGGGTAGAAGTCGACAATGCGAAAATGGAAGGTGCTTTTAAGCGCGTTCCAGAACGTAGCGATTTGTCTGCGGATATTAACGAACAGCTGATCGTCGAGCTTTACTCTAAGTAAAGCTAACAAACAAGAGAGGACACAATGCAGGGTTCTGTTACAGAATTTCTTAAACCGCGTCTCGTTGATATTGAGCAGGTTAATTCAACTCGCGCCAAAGTTACACTAGAGCCACTAGAACGTGGTTTTGGCCATACCTTAGGTAACGCGTTGCGTCGCATCCTATTGTCGTCTATGCCTGGCTGTGCAGTTACTGAAGTCGAAATTGACGGAGTATTGCATGAATACAGCAGTAAGGAAGGCGTACAAGAAGATATCCTTGAGATATTGCTTAATCTTAAAGGATTAGCAGTGACCATCGAGGGTAAAGACGAGGCTTTGCTTACATTAAGCAAGTCCGGCACAGGCCCTGTTACAGCAGCAGATATCACGCATGATGGTGATGTTACCATCGTGAATCCTGATCATGTTATCTGTCACTTGACTGGTAACAATGATATCAGCATGCGTATCCGCGTTGAGCGTGGTCGTGGTTATGTGCCTGCTTCGGCTCGTGCACAAACTGAAGACGATGATCGCCCAATTGGTCGTTTGCTGGTTGATGCTTCTTTTTCACCTGTAGCTCGCATTGCTTATAATGTTGAAGCTGCTCGTGTTGAACAGCGTACTGACTTAGACAAACTTGTGATAGATATGACCACAAACGGTACTATCGATCCTGAGGAAGCCATTCGTCGTTCTGCAACTATTTTAGCTGAACAGCTAGATGCGTTTGTTGAACTACGTGATGTGACTGAGCAGGCTGTTGTAGAAGAGAAACCGGAGTTCGATCCGATTTTGCTGCGTCCTGTCGACGATTTAGAGCTAACTGTACGTTCGGCTAACTGTTTAAAAGCCGAAGCGATTCATTACATCGGAGATCTGGTACAACGCACTGAAGTTGAGTTGCTTAAGACCCCTAACTTAGGTAAGAAATCTCTTACTGAAATTAAGGATGTTTTAGCGTCTCGCGGACTGTCGTTAGGTATGCGTCTAGAAAACTGGCCACCGGCTAGTTTAGCTGACGACCTATAAGTCTCAGGTTAGTACAGATTTAGGTTATAAGGATTAGGTCATGCGCCATCGTAAGAGTGGTCGTCAACTAAACCGCAACAGCAGTCATCGTCAAGCTATGTTCCGTAACATGGCTTGTTCAATAGTTCGTCATGAGATTATCAAGACAACTGTTGCTAAAGCGAAAGAACTGCGTCGCGTTGTTGAACCTCTAATAACACTTGCTAAAGTTGACAGCGTTGCAAATCGCCGTTTAGCTTTCGCTCGTACCCGCGACGCTGAAGTTGTAGGTAAGTTATTTACTGAATTGGGTCCACGCTTCCAGGAACGTCCTGGTGGTTACACTCGTATTCTAAAGTGCGGTCTACGTACCGGTGATAAAGCCCCAATGGCTTACATCGAATTAGTAGGTCGTCCTGAAGCTGCTGAAGCTGTTGAAGTCGAAGCTGCTGAGTAATTAGTTACTCATCGAAAAAACCGAGCCTAGGCTCGGTTTTTTTTACTTTTTTTTGCCTGATTTTATTTCCAATACTTGCTAGAGTTGGTTACAAGTTTAAGATTCTCAGCACTTCATGTTGTTCATTTCTTAAAATCATCTTTTTAGTCTTTTGCTACGACACTTCTGCATTCAATACTTCCTACGACTTAGTGGCATACACCTACTAAGTTTATATCTTGCTTGGCTTATGGGTACCTGAGCAATCAGAGAGTTATATTCCATTATGTTAGGACATAATCAAGGTGCGGTAATTCCCCCAAGGTATCTGTGAGAAATATGTTTGTTTTACGTTTTTTTATTGATTTATCTCTCGATGTTATTAGTTCAGCTTCTTTAAAATGATTAATGATTACTGATTACTGATTACTGATTTACTGGTATCTGTCTGTGGTCTAGGTTTTGTTTTCTCCTAAACAGTTAACCCATAATGTTGCCTAATTTAGGTTGCTCTTGCTGTCGGTTTTTTCGAAACATTTTTAGGGTTTTAAGAAGCTCAATATTGATTATCAGTCTTAACCGACTTTGATTAGATCTAGTCTATTCAAGCAATAAAACCATTAATGACAAAGACTGTTGAATCAGCAACAATTGCTTTACTCAATGTTTTGTAAACCTAAGACACAACCGTGTTAGTTATTAATAGAGAAGTTGCAGGGCTTGCTTGGCGATAAGCTGGTTGTGGCTGTGTAGGCTTTGGGAAGCATCTTATTACAGCTAGTGAAGTTGGCATTAATGGAGGATCAAGTTTTGTTTGCGATTATGCCTCAATATAGCCCTATCTAATGTGCTGTGTTGAGTATAACCGCCACACCCTAGAGAAATTTAAAGCCTTTAAGCTACTCCCTAGTTTACTAGAGTTTCATTGTCGCGAAAGTAGATATTCTTGCTTCGGAGGCTTTTTTTATGCTTACACACTATGTAGATACAGAAACAATCAAATTCAAAAGTAAATCAATCTCAAGTGGTAGGTAAGATTTCCATGTTTAACTCGTTTGTGCTCCGAAGCAAG
>NZ_JACJER010000159.1:0-9008 GCF_014164185.1 Shewanella sp. SG44-6
CTGTTGAGATCTAACGATACCCATTTTTGATACATATTTTGTTGTTCGGTTTCATCAATAGTGGCAAGAACCCTATCAATTAAAGGCACCAAATTTTTAACCCCTGGAAATAAACCAATGTGGCTATGTTGCTCGGTAAGCTCAGCTAATAACGACATTTTTAAACTGGGATATTGGCCGCTTTTTAAGGTTGTCGCTAATGATGCCACCTGCTCAATAAACATATCCGCCGACCCATTAAGCACGGCTGCCATCCCCTGTTTAGTATCTGCAACAAACACTAATGTTATTCCCGGATATTGCTGACGCAACTGATCGACAATCTGATACCCCTCGACAACCGCTAAGCGTTTTCCGGTTACTTGTGAAATATTAAAAATGGGAGGTTGAGTTAAAGAAGTGACTATCGCCCAAGGAGATGGCCAATAGACTAATGAAAATGCCAGTTTACTTGCACGTTCAGGGGTTTTGGCCATACTGGCAACAAGATGAATATCGCCTTTAATAAGATCATCTATCATTTGGCGAAAATCATCGTAAGGCACAGGGATAATCGTTAAATTAAGTTGTTTGACTAATAAATTTTTAATGTCTGCATTAATCCCTAAAAATTCCCCATTTCTCCCTTGAAATTCCATCGGCGCCCAGTTTTTTAGGTAACCCATTTTAATGGCTCCTAAGCTACTGATATATTGCTTTTGCTGGGTCGTCAATTTAATGTTATGGGCAGAATTGGCAAAAAAACGATCATCGGGATTAATTAACCACTTACGCTCTATTTGCATTTGTTCTTCGACAGAAATTAGATTAAAACCGGCTTGAATTCGGTCCGCTAGACCGCTGTCATCAATCCGGGTTAAGACATACATATCGGTGGAAAATTCGATATCCGTATATTGACGAAATTCTGCCCACAGTTTATTTGCCAGCAAGTAATGCGATGCCATAGCTGCAGAAGACACAAAACCACTGATCTCTTTATTCTGAGCCGCTTTTACCATGCTGTCTAATGAATCATAAAAACGTAACTGAGCTTTGGGAAACGCTTTTTTCATCTCACTAATATAAGGTGCCGTTGGAAATACACCGATTCGCATCGCAATATCTTCAATGTTATTGATGCTTAAGTTAGCACTAAAAAAACGACTTTTGACTGAAATAATATGCCAAGCTTGTTTCAAACCTGTGCGCATATCTTTGCTTTCAGGATAACCAATATGGACATCAGCAACACCACGTTTAACGTCATCAATACTGCTGTTCATGTCACCAGCCACAAAATCAACATTAATACCGGTTTTTTCTGACCATAATTTCCATAAATCTACCAACATGCCATGTGGCAAACCGTCGGTACCAATATCGACATAAGGTTCAACGCCGTTTTGCATCGCAATAATGACACCCGATGTTTGTCGATGATAGCCTAACCAACGACGCTCTATTTGTTGGATAACGTTAGGCGGTATTAATTCAAAACCATGATTAATTTTATTAATAAGGTCTTGATCACCTTTGGCTACTGCAGGTGATATATTGATTTTTTCAATAGGAATACGTGACGAACTATAAAAATTCGCCGCGATATCTTGCTCTAAGGTCAAATTACGTTGATAGCCTTCCATACCAGCAAAAACAAACAACTCTCCATTCACGGCAGCTTGTAATAATTGTTCACGATTTTGATAATGCTTAAAGCTCAGCTTTGGCTCTAGCACTGATAATGTTGCCTCATGGGATGATCCTGTCACAACACCTATTTGATAAGGCACTAAGTCACTAATTTGTTTTTTACTATTGAGAGATTTATGAACGAATAAGTAGGAATTTACTGAGGTGAATGGCTTGGCAAAATCAAATTTTTTGAGACGCGCACTATTTTTAGACATGCCGATGTGAATATCGGCCTGTCGCTGTTCAAGTTGATCAAGGGACTGCTGCCAGTGTCGCGATACAAATTGCACCTTGGTATCAGTAATGACAGACCACTCACGCCATAAATCAACCAAAATACCTGAAGGAGTACCGTTTTCATTTAAATATTCAAATGGATAAGTATCTTCACCCATCACTATCACCAATGGTACTGAAGTATCGACTTTATCTGAATGCATTGCTTGCGCAGGTGATAATGCTAACGCAAATACTATTGCGAATATCCAAGGTATAAATTTCAAGTTTTTTCCCTAATACTTTCACTTGTTATAACAACCAACAACTCAAGCAATAAATCCAAAATGGAGTCAATATGAGACTTATCAGGCATTACTTGTCCATGTTGCCAATTGATTAACAAGCTTGATTAACATCCATAGCTGTGTGCTGTGCATCAACACACAAGACCAAGGTGAAGATGGCATTTTAACCGATGACGATCCCGATATGAGGCGACCAAAAGACCTTGTTAATATCATTATCAATACATGTCGCAAATGAAAAATATTGCTAATGTTGGTTACAAATACACAAATACACAAAAACGATATGGCGTATATTTTTGTTGCTTTTTTGTAACAAGGTTAAATAATATCATTAATCTATCTTGTGTCGTGCTAAATTTATGAATAGAAATTAATTTTTTAGCTCTTTGTACATATTATCAGCATTAATAAGCATTCAGAACCTTAGCTACCTATTATATCGTTAAATATATCAAAAAAAACGTACAAATTAGCAGTAGAATACTTGCTGCCGTTCATCATGATTAGTTAAAATACTGCTATCATTTTTTCACATTGCAACTCATGAACTCCCAACAAGATAAGATATACGCTCATGTGACAGATAAAATCACTGATTTTCAATTTGATCAACGTGTTGCAGGTGTATTTAATGACATGATACGCCGCTCTGTTCCTGGTTATGCCCAAATCATCAATACTATTGGCGATTTTGCTCATCGATTTGTCACACCTAGCAGCAATATATATGATCTCGGCAGTTCGTTAGGCTCTGCAACCTTAAGTATTCGTCGTCAAATTGAAGGTCGTCAATGCCAGATCTACGCTGTCGATAACAGCCAGTCGATGATTGACCGTTGTAATGAAAACCTTGCGGCATATGTCAGCGACATCAAAGTTAATTTACTGTGTGCCGATATCAGAGAAATTGACATTCAAAATGCGTCGATGGTGGTGCTAAACTTTACCCTACAATTTTTGCCTATTCATGATCGCGATGCTTTAATAAAACGTATTTACGATGGCATGCTTCCGGGCGGAATATTAGTCATTTCGGAAAAGCTATTCTTTGAAGATAATCATATACAACAGTTATTAGATGAACAGCATTTAGATTTTAAGCGCGCAAATGGGTATAGTGAGCTCGAAATCAGTCAAAAGCGCAGTGCGTTAGAAAACGTGATGCGTCCAGACAGCTTAAATGTTCATCAACAACGCTTAACCGAAAACGGCTTTAGTCACTTCTCAGTTTGGTTTCAATGTTTTAACTTTGCATCTATGGTAGCGATTAAATGATCAATTTCAGCTCTTTTTATAAAGACATTGCCGATTCTAACCTACAACACTGGTTAGAAACATTACCGGCAATTTTAGGTAAATGGCAGAGAGATCATAAACACGGTAACTTACCCAAATGGGAAAAAGTGCTCAATAAATTACATTATCCGCAACCCGATAATATAGATTTTAGCAGTAGTGTGACCATTGGAACCGGAGAGCAACTCAGCTCGGGACAAGCCGAAAAACTAACTAATTTGTTGGCCGTTTTTCAACCATGGCGTAAAGGTCCATTTTCCGTTCATGGTATTCAAATTGATACCGAATGGCGCAGCGATTGGAAATGGGATCGGGTTAAAGATTATATTTCGCCTTTAAAAAATCGCACCGTATTAGATGTCGGTTGTGGCAGTGGTTATCACATGTGGCGCATGTTAGGGGCTGGGGCAACGCGTGTTGTGGGCATTGATCCGTCACCGTTATTTTTATGCCAGTTTGAAGCAATAAAACGCATTGCGGGTAATCAACACCCAGTGCACTTATTGCCTCTTGGTATCGAAGAGTTACCAGCTTTAGATGCCTTTGATACCGTATTTTCAATGGGAGTGCTTTATCATCGTCGCTCACCAATCGATCATTTACTACAATTACGAGACCAATTAAGAATTGGTGGTGAACTGGTACTTGAAACACTGGTAATAGATGGCGACGAAAACGCGGTATTGGTTCCACAAGATAGATACGGCAAAATGAACAACGTTTGGTTTATACCATCTGTTGCAGCCTTAATGCTATGGTTAAAAAAATGCGAGTTTATTGATATTAGATGCGTTGACATCGATATCACCTCGCTTGCAGAACAACGTAGTACCCAATGGATGAAAAATGAATCTCTAGTTGATTATCTCGATCCAAATGATGTCAGTTTAACTGTAGAAGGTTATCCCGCTCCCAAGAGAGCCATCATCATTGCAACAAAGAACCAACCGAATCACGATTTAGTGTAAATAATACTATTCAACAGGAATTGACATGTTAAAGCAGGTAATTGCTCTATCCGTTGTAGCGGCCCTCATATCGGGTTGTACAACTACTCAAAAACCAATAACACCTCCGCTAACCAATGCTGATTTGAATAGCAGTTTGCAAGTTTCGCAAACCGTCATTATTGATGCTATACATTCACAAAGCAGTCAGCACATTGCCGACATTAGTGCGCTTTCTGATGAAGTCAGAAAGTTAAAGACGCAAGTCAGCACTGCAATGAGTCAGAAACCAAAAACGGTAATAGTTCAACCTCCAGTCTCCAAACCGGTTTCAGTGCCACTACAATGCCCTGAAAGTCTTATTGGTGAAAAATTTCTCCTTGGCGAAGTCGAAAGTGTTTTTATTGATGAGTTAAAAGCAAAGTTTGCCACCCGCATTGATACCGGTGCCGAGTCATCATCTTTGGATGCGCGCAATATCGTGTTATTTGAACGCGAAGGCGTTCAATGGGTTCGTTTCGGCGTCGTCACTAATAATGCAGATCAACCAGAAAATACCTTTGAATTTAAAGTAGAGCGCTTTGTTCGTATTAAACAAGATGCAGATTCAGATGATGATCGTCGTCCGGTTATTCATGCCCATTTGAAAATAGGTAAATATGCCGCCGAAACTGATTTAAATTTAACGGATCGAAGCCATCTTGATTATCCTTTGTTACTCGGTCGCAAGTTTATGAAAGATATTGCCATTGTTGATGTAGGTCAAATCTACATTCATGGTAAAGACAAAAACCAAATTACCACGTTAATTAAGTAGGATCCGTAATGCATTCTCGTAAACCGTTTTACATATTCGTTGCGCTGCTATTTATCATCGGGATCAGTACCAGCATATACCGTGGTATTGAACACAATGTGCCTTTTTTACCTGGTGAACAGGTTCAAAGTTGGGCCGTGGACGCTAAAATTAGTTTCAATGGCAACAATGAACCTGCTGAAGTCAATTTTTCATTACCTGACGATCCTGCATTTGATATTTTAGTTGAAAACGCATCATCGCCAGGTTATGGCTTAAACATTTCAGCCGATGCCAATAATCGTCGGGCAATATGGTCGATTCGTGAAGCGACAGGCTCACAAGCACTATATTATCGCGTAACTTTGGTTCCAACCGGTAAACTCACTATCGAAGCAGACCAGGAACCTGTAACACCTGAACCCTATTTATGGCCTGCAACTGAGAAATCAGCAGCCGACCAAATAATTGAAGAAGTATGGGCTCGTAGTGCAACGAATTTGTCATTTGCTCAGCAATTAATGAATTTGATTAATGATAATAACCAAAGCCAAAATATGGCCTTGCTACTATCGGCTAACACTTCAACCAATTTGTTTGTCCACATGTTGCACTCTAAAGGTGTACCGGCACGCATAGTGAACGGTTTACAACTTGAAGATCAACGCCGTCGCCAACAACTGACATCATATGTTCAAGTCTATAATGACGGTCAATGGGAGCTTTTTGATGTACCCAACAACAAGAAAGGCCGTGATAATACCTTAGTATTATGGGAATACGCAGGTCACCCAGTACTTGATGTCATGGGAGGTACTAATTCATTAGTTAACTTCTCCATGCTACAAGATACTCGTTCAGCATTAGCGACATCTATCGACATGATGATGAATGACGATGCCATGGATTTCTCCCTGTATCAGTTACCACTTGAAGAACAAAGCACATTTAAAGGCATTTTATTAATACCCATTGGAGTATTAGTTGTCGTGTTCTTGCGAGTGATTGTAGGCATCAAAACATCGGGTACATTTATGCCGGTATTGATCGCCTTGGCATTTATTCAAACGACCCTACTCACTGGCTTAATTGGTTTTTTACTGATTGTTGCCTTTGGTTTAATGATCCGCTCCTATCTGTCGACACTTAACTTACTGCTCATATCCCGAATATCGGCGGTTATTATTGTGGTTATTTTTATTATCGGCTTATTTACCTTAATCTCATTCAAATTAGGCTTAAGTGAAGGCTTAACCATTACGTTCTTCCCGATGATCATTCTGGCTTGGACCATTGAACGTATGTCGATTCTTTGGGAAGAAGAAGGCCCTAAAAAAGTCTTTGTTTCTGGTGGTGGTAGCTTATTTGTGGCGACATTGGCTTACTTAGCTATGGACAACCAATTAGTTCAGCATTGGGTATTCAACTTCTTAGGGATCCATTTAGTGATCTTAGCGTTGGTATTAGTAATGGGACAGTACACAGGTTACCGTTTAACTGAGTTAAAACGCTTTAGACCATTAGTTGGAGAACAATAATGAAGTACGCCTGGCCCTGGGAATTGAGCCGTAGCGGTGTACTCAACATGAACAGGCGCAATATTAGCTATATTGGTCGTTATAATCAGCGTAAGTTTTATAAACGCGTTGATGACAAGCTAATAACTAAACAACTTGCGCTTGCTAATGGCATTGCTGTTCCCGATTTAATTGGGGTTGTTCATCAGCAACATAAAATCCAAGAAATACCAGCAATGGTCCTTGACCGCAGTGGTTTTGTGATAAAACCTGCCAAAGGTTCTGGTGGCAAAGGTATTATGGTGATCACTAGGGTGAGCAATGGTTGTTATTATAAACCCAATGGCCACGAAGTGACTCAGAATGAAATTTACCGCCATGTATCTAATATTTTAAGTGGTTTATTTTCACTTGGTGGTAAGCCTGATGTGGCGATTGTCGAAGGATTAATTGAATTTGATCCGGTCTTTGAAGGGTTAAGTTATGAGGGTGTCCCTGACATCCGCTTAATTGTATTTAAAGGTTTTCCTGTCATGGGAATGTTGCGATTATCGACGGCGGCGTCTGACGGTAAAGCAAACTTGCACCAAGGCGCTGTCGGTGTTGGTTTAGACATTGCTACCGGTAACAGTTTACACGCGGTGCAATTTGACGTGCCTGTTGATAAACACCCAGATACCCACTTCCCGCTGTCGAACATAGTCGTTCCTCATTGGGAAACCTTACTTCACACGGCATCTAGTGCTTATGAAATGTGTGAATTAGGCTATTTAGGCACTGACATGGTGCTAGATAAAAACAAAGGCCCATTGTTACTCGAATTGAATGCCCGCCCCGGTTTAACAATTCAAATTGCCAATGGAAGAGGGATCTTACCTCGACTTAAGCATGTTGAAGCGATGAATAGCTCAGCAATGTCAGTTGAGGAACGTGTGGCTTATGCTAAAAAGCATTTTTGTAGCAACCCTATTTTTTAATCTTTTAGCCACAACACATGCTGTGGCTAATCCTTTAGCACTGTTCATCGAACAGTGCTTACAATATCAACCAGATTTAGCACAACAGACGCTTGTTTCTTTTCAGTCTGTAGAGCAACAAGCGGTTACATTTGAAAAAAATACACTGGCGTTAAATAATATTAACGACAGAATTCAATACTATCGCCCTTTTGCCAATAACAGCATCAATAGACAAGGCTTATTATGGTGCCAACTTCACCTTGCTGATGAACTTAATGCAGTCGTTAGCGCACCACAAACCTTATATCTCATTGACCAATTACCCTACCTTGCTCCGCCTTATAACCAATTAGGACAACGTTTAGAGACCATAAAACGTGCACAATGGCCAGTCATCGAAAAATCAAAATTGCATGGTGCCCAAGCCAGCATAGATCAAGCGTTATCGCAGCAACACTTTACCCTGCAGTTTAATCAACAAGATTGTGTGTTACCACAACGAACAGAAACCACAAACAAGCATCAAGATACTGAGCCTACCCAAAATACGAATATTGATATCAGTATTGCCAAATACTTAATTAAACAACCCAAAGAATACTGCAGAAAACAAGCCTGGCTCGCCTATCAAACTCGCGCTAAAGAACAACAGGTAGCAGCGGTTGAATCAATCCATTTTCTGCAACAGCAGCAAGCCCATCGTCAAGGATATACCAATACAGCTCAAGCTCAGCTGGCCTCTCATCGCTTAACGCCGCAGTTATTACAACAATTTTTAGATAGCCAAACTGCCAATATCGATATTGCGCCCTGGAATATTGCCCAGACGTTAAGTGACATAAGTAAATCATCTAGTATGGAAATGATGACAACAAATGTATTTCTACAGCAAATATTCACCAGTCTTAAGCCTCTTAACCTTAAATTTGAACTCATCACAATCGAAAAGCAGAGAGTAGAGGGAGAAACGTCATCTGATGATGGTCAACAAAACAGCTTAAATGAAACCCAGATTATTCGGGTATGGCATCAACAACGCTTACTCGGTGAAATTTTTACTTATCCACAAGCGGATCAACAATCACGTCAAGACGTTAATGGTCAATTGATAAAACAAACCGTCGTTGGTCATCAATTTGGCCAATATGCACTCAGTTTTCCACCACAATTAACCCGTGCAACACAACAACAAAAATTAATTAACCAATTAAGCCAAGCAATAGTATCCTTAGCACAAGGTGGAGAGTTTTATTTTCTCAACCATAAAGCGCAGAATACGGATGCTCACGCCA
>NZ_JACJER010000015.1:0-57208 GCF_014164185.1 Shewanella sp. SG44-6
CGTTTTAACTTATTTAACATATTGTCGTAATCAGTATCAGACAACCTACCGATCGCGCGACTCCTTCGCTGCTCAATCTCTAACAATAAACAACCATAGCTTGTTATTGCATATCGACGTAAAGCGTGAGGGGTGATTTTAATTGACTTGCTTATCTTTCCCCCCATCACTCTTTTCTTTGTATCATTCACAGAGAGCTCAAAGGTTACAATAGATGATATATAAGTATCTGACATCCTTGCAGAGCTATTCTTGCGCTTATTGGCCGTTGTTACAAACACCTCTCCACTATCCTTGCAATGTCCCTTTTTCAAAATCATTTTGCGTTCGAAGGATATATAACTGAGTGTTCTTTCAAGCAGATCAGGAGTCACCTGCACCATACGCTGTTTATCATTTTTAGCTCCATGCTTTACCAGAACATTGAACATTTTGTTAATCGTTTTAGGTTCGTATTCAACTCCCTTGAGAATAGCCAACTGTTTTTGCAAGCCATCTGCTTCCGCCTTAGCTTGATCTAACGCCTGCTCAATGGTTTCACATTGTAGTAATCGTGTCTCCTCACTGCGGAGACCGGCTTGCGACATCCAATCAAAAACGAGTAGATTACGAATACGATACATGTATTCCATGTCATCACTATTTTTAGGTGCTGCTTGACTAGCACGTTGAAGGACCAGTTCAGAAAGAAGGTTGATATGATTTCGAGTTGGTACAAACAGAGGCCCGCCTGATGAGGCTACACGTTTTCTATAAGGACTACGGCATTCTCTCTCCCCTTCACCTGGTAAAACTTTAATTTGATGAACAGGAATGCCTCTTTCTGTATCAGCCCAGCCACATAAATATTTAACATCTGTTTTGGAGTTAATCTGCAACCACCAGAAAAAACCTACTACTGCACTTAAGTTTTGGTTTGCTGAGTCCACCTGAATTTTATCTTTGCCCTGCTGAAGAAACTCAAAATATTTATCTAAGTCGTTTGAAGTCACTGCATTAATTTTTCTTTCAAAGGACTTACTTTCGCTTTTTTCGTTCAGGGCTGTAATTCGAAATAAATAGTTGAAAAATTTGACAAGGTATAACGCATTGCAATAATTGGTATCCTTCGATACTGTTTTGGCTCGACTCATTAAAAATTCGGTCGCAGACCAATAAACGTGCCCATTCGGAAAACCCACAAGTAAACCATTGCTACCTTTGTCAATATACTGCTGGCTGGGAGTATGTAAAAAAAATCTCAAACTTACCTCTACTATTTAATCTGAGCTATAATTTTTACTTGATAATTTTTCATCTTTGCCATCAGTTCTCTATTTTCGCATTCACCCTTGGCAATCCGTTCCCTGAGATCGGTAATTAAGGCATTATTTCGCCTAAAATCTTCTTCTCGCTGAAGTATAAGCTCATGTTGATTAAGTAAATCCTCAGTTAATGCGGCATTGCGAAATAGCATCTCGCGATAAAGCGCTTCATAATCAATTTTATCCCTTTCTGGGGACTTATTAAGTACCCTAATAGCTTTTTTAAGAGAATCAACTTGATCGTGTATGTTATTAGCATTCATTCTATAAGTTTTAGATGACTTGCTAAAGGACTGTAGATTTCGCTTTTGACAATTCAAAGTACAAAACCAATTAACGCTAACCTTTCCATTTTTATCAGCAAGCTCTTCAAGAAACGTTTTAAGTTCATCGTCTTTTTGGATGACACTTCTGATAACATCAATTTTGTTATCTATTTTAGCTTGAATTGCTTCCAAGTTAGCTCTATTGGCGGCTTCTGTGTTGGCCATTCTCGTTACCTATTAGCCAGGACGGCATTAAATATAACCGAGTCTTCAGGATTTAGTAGACACTGTTCTTCCAAGTTTTTATAGTTCCAGTTAGCTAAAGGTAGTTTGTTTGGGCATCCATGACACTGCTCACGATTGGCAGATAAAGTGTGCGCCATTTCATTGCCGGAGATACACTTAGACTTGCTTTTTCTGCAACTTGTATTTCCCACACAAAGACCTTCCTCGATCATTTCGAAGACAATATCATCCTCCTTGATAAATTGCTCATACGCCATCCTGACACGGTTTTCAGTAATTGATGTGATACTTTTTGCACATTCATTAAATTTCTCACCGATATCAGATGCAGAATCAAATAAGCCACTCTGCCTGTTGTGCTCTTCTAGCACATCAATCATCGCTATACGAGTAAAGGCCTCCTGGGTTGCATCTTCACTAGTAGAATTAAGATATTCGAATGTCATCGCAATATCAGTGTGCCGAAGATGATACCTTAGTGAATCAACACTTCCGCCAAAATGGTTTACAAAAACACCGGCGAAGAATCGGCGAAATTGATGCTCACTAAACTGCCAAAGATAATCATCTTTTATACCTATAAACGCAAAATATTCAGTCCGATTCTCCTTGAACCAATACTGCGATACATTATCGTTGGTCATATTTTTATATTGCCACAGGTTATCATCACCAGTTATTTCTCGGGCAGGACGACTAATTTCTTCAAGCAACTCAATGCATATTTTCATTAAATTAGTTGCGGGAAACTGGTCATTAACTTGGTATGTTTTCGCCACATACATATCAATCCAATGGCCAGACTCCGTCGTACTAATACACCCCGCTTTTAAAGACATAATTTCAGAGCTTCGACGAGCAGTAAAAAAGCAAAGAACCATTTCAATAGCCACCATCAAATGGCGGTATAAAAAAGTTGCTAAACCATAGTTTCTCGCTTGTTTATCATGTGATTCATTATGCTTTTGTATCCAATTACTAATGGTGCTTTTGTATGTTTTATATTCATCTGCAATCTGTTTTAATGTCCAGCCACTAGCACGTAGCTTAGCCACTTCCGACCACTTGTTACGATCCGCTTCACTAGACGTCTTTGCTGTGGTTCTATCGAAATTAGTGAACAGAACTGGAGGAAATGAATCTTTATAACCTTCAACTGTAATAGTGTTCTTTCGAAAGTATTCCTTAGCTAAGTCAGCTGTATTATAGTGAGGTTTAAAAGACGCTAACTTAGCAAACTTCTCTAGTGCGTCATCGCGTTTTTCTAACAATGGCTTGCCGTAATGTAGAATAAACTCAATAGAACGCTCTACTGCCTTTTTCATAATAAAAAAGGGAACATCTTTTGTTTTACCATTTGAACTAGCCTTTTTGTTAATTGATCTGATTTCACAGTTCGATATGGGAGGAATATCCGAAGGCATCATAGGAAGCAGATCAGGGTAGCGAGTAGCAAGCCGTAGTGTTCTATTTAGCGCAGAGATTTGCTTAACAACCGTCCCCGTTGTATTTAAGGCGTATACTGATTTTTTTTTGCCTGAATTCACCTGATTTCTGAAACCTTTCGAGTTATAATCATCTCGCAAACTATCCGAAATATCAGCCAACTCTCTGAAATTACTCCAACTATTGGTTGGAATGCCAAGGTCAAACATTAAATGCTCAATATTAAAAAGGGTCTGTTGTCTCACTTCTGGATAGAGACTCTTCTTGACATATCTGGATAGGTCACCGCTAGAAATATTTACATGCGCCTGGAATCTTTCTGTAAACCCTAAGTTATGAGCTGTAGTTAGGTACAAGTTCTGAGCAAAATCACGAACCATTTCTGATGTCGCATTTTTAGGATTACGTATATCTTGCTGCCATCTCAAAAATCGAATGAAATACATTAGTTTAGCTAAATACTTCTTGATTGACTGGTGACTATCCAATGCCTGATTAGTGGCTCTAGAGTCAACAACAGATAACAGCACTAGCCATTTTACGGTCTTAAGTAATTCAGGCTCGTCAACAAGTAATAATTTACAATCTAATACTAGCTCAAAATCAATTTCATCTTTTTCTCCATTTAGTAACAATATCCATTTATTGTCACTAAATGGACTTAAAAGTTTGTCACAAACAGGAGCTTCGATATTGCTAAGGTCAATCACCACTTCAAGCTTCTTTAACGCGATTTTGTTCACTCTCACAAGTTGAAGACCTTCAAATAAGGGTTTTCGTCTTTCTGCAGATTAAAAAGCGTCTCCGCACCAGATAATTCGAAGCGAACATCTTGGTTACGCCTGTATGCATCGATTGCGTAATTATTAAATACCTTCCATAAATGCCACTTCTTCATCTCTGCTTCACTAAGTTGATCGAAGGCATACTCTAATGCAGCATTCCACAATAAAGTATTCAATATAGAGTGCTTGCTGGCAACAAGCACTGGTCGCCTATTGGTACAGGTAGGGCAAAACTCAACCTTATTACAAGCTTGGCCTTTTTTTGTATACGGCCCGTCGATTGGATCCGTACAATACACCCCACCGAACTGACTATTTAAGATTTTCTTGGCCCCTTCAACACTAGCAAGGTAGTCACTACGATCAATACCGGCAAAATCAACAAACTCATCAATCTGCATAGTTACTAGAGCCTCTAGTGAATTTTGAAACTTACGGATATCAAGTTCATTGTTGAAGTTCAATGCCAAGTGCTTCAAGTAAGCTGAGGTTGAGGACATATTAGTATGCCTACCTTGCTTCATAACCCTAAGAGGATCTTTAGTTAATAGGGCCGTTAATTGCATACTGCTTTGCCTCATCATGCTTGGGGGTACCTGAACGGCACCATGAGTCAATTCAGCTATGACTTTGGGAAAAGACGTTGAACTTGCTCCAGCACTTAAAGGGGCAGGAAAGTAACCACTATTATTTTTGTTTTGATTCTTGTACAAAGTTAAGAATAAACGATTTTTATTGTGATCTTTCGCCATATTCCTGTAGCGGCTTGTTGCGGACTGGAGATACCTTATGACTTTAGGGACACCTAGCCTCAATCGTTCGCAACCTTCAAACACTAGTACATCAATACGCTCCTCATTCGGATCAGCTTTTGTTAGCCCTATCCGTCTCTTTGACATATTCGCACGGTTTTTATTATCAATTAAATGATACACATCCTCATTTTCAACTAAACAATCACTGTTTAGGTAGCGAATACTAGACTCATTATTTGAAGTATCAATATACAAAATACATTGAGCTAAAATTTGTGCTTCTGAATGAAGATTAAAATGGTTGTTAATATCAATGATTAAATTACCTCCCATAACTCGGCATCGTCGGCTTAAATAACTATAAAGCTTACGATTATGGTATCTTCGTGGTTCTTTTTTCTCAACGGAATCCCGAGGAACGATTCCTTCTTGATAGTGATATATATAAGCCGATAGGCCATCAATACCGTAACTTTCAATTAATAAGTTTATTTCCTGAAACTTTAATCTTGAGCCAACTCCAGATGAGACTAGCTCTTCACGATAGAGCAATAATTCATGAATCTTGGCGGCTATCTCAATATTTTGCTTTTTATTCGCTGAGCGGATGGCAAGTAAATGCTTTGCAATAATCGTACGAAGCCGCTTTTCTGCGTTTATTCTAATAAGTTTTAGATTGTCATTTAAAAAAAAACAGGTGGCTCTAATCAAATCATCAGTCGACTTAATTTTTACCCCTGTTGCGCTCATAACGCTGGATAGCATTGATCTTATTTGATTATTATCACTATCTAAACCTAACTCATTAATTACGCTTTCGACTTCAGGTATCCCTTCCTTAGGTCTAGCAAGATTATTGGTGACCATAGAACGGGCTAGTCTGGGAGGTAATTTTAAACCTTTAATCCTAAGGCCGTGAGGCCAAATACCATTAGACGCGGAGTGTTTGAGGAAAGATGAGAGGATTGAAAGATAATTATGGGCATTAGTACCTTTGCCATAAGTTTTTATTACGTGTTCTCTATATGCATCTAAGGCGAACTGCCAATCTAGATGAGCAACTTCTGCATGACCAACACGATTTAACTTCCTAATAAGGCTAATCGTAGATTGGGAGTTTTTACTCACTAGGAAGGTTAAGAAAGTGTATAATCTGCCATAGATAGCACTATCACCTGTTATAGTAGTGTTCAGTGTTTTTGATACATACTCTTTAAATGACTCATCAAAACATCGCAAGAATGACTTATCTAAGGATTTTAACTCCTTTATTTCAGAAAACTTTCTTGATTTTTTAGAGCGGTTTCGGTTCAAATTACTTTTGCTCTGTCATTAACTGAAAAAGGAGCTAATTGTTAGCCCCTTTTATACCACGTCCAGTCTTAAATTAGAAAACTTCACCAGTTTCTAAATCAATATTTTCATCACTAGCAGATGAGCTAGCTGGTGTTTTTGAACTTAATAGCATCGCACGTAATGTCGTATCAATTTCTTTTGCCACTTCAGGATGTTCAAGTAAGTATTTACCCGCGTTAGCACGGCCTTGACCAATTTTGTCACCTTTGTAGCTGTACCAAGCACCCGCTTTATCAACCAATTTATGTGCAACACCTAAATCGACTAATTCCCCCGTACGATTAATACCTTGACCATAAAGAATTTGGAATTCAGCTTGCTTAAATGGTGCGGCAATTTTGTTTTTAACCACTTTCACCCGAGTTTCGTTACCGACAACTTCATCACCTTCTTTAATCGCACCTGTACGGCGAATATCAAGACGAACTGAAGCGTAAAACTTAAGCGCATTACCACCAGTGGTCGTTTCTGGGTTACCAAACATGACACCAATTTTCATACGAATTTGGTTAATAAAAATAAGTAAAGTATTTGACTGCTTCAAGTTACCAGCCAGCTTACGCATTGCTTGGCTCATCATACGAGCCGCTAAGCCCATATGCGAATCACCAATTTCACCTTCAATTTCAGCTTTTGGTGTTAACGCAGCAACAGAATCGACAACAATAACGTCTACAGCACCTGAGCGAGTTAAAGCGTCACAAATTTCTAATGCTTGCTCACCAGTATCTGGCTGTGAACATAATAGGTTATCAATATCTACACCAAGCTTTTTTGCATAAATAGGGTCCAAAGCATGTTCTGCATCAATAAAGGCACAGATCTTACCTTCTCGTTGCGCAGCAGCAATAACTTCCAATGTCAAAGTAGTTTTGCCACTACTTTCAGGCCCATAGACCTCCACTATTCGACCTAAGGGGAGTCCGCCTGCACCTAACGCGACGTCTAATGAAAGTGAGCCGGTAGAGATAGTTTCAACATCCATTGTGCGGTCTTCGCCCAACTTCATGATCGAACCTTTACCGAATTGCTTTTCAATTTGACTTAACACTGCGGCAAGTGCTTTTTGTTTATTTTCATCTGTTTTAGACATGTTATAACCCTTGCATATTTTTTGGCTTGAAGTGAATATTTATTCATCATCACCACTTGTTAATATATACAGCTCATATCAAATTAGTATATTGGGAACGCTATGAACCGGTTCTTTGCGTCTAACTTGTTCTAGGCAGCGATTAAAGAGGGGTTTAATCTAGGTGAACCACTTAAAGTTTGGCTTTGATAAATCTCAACGATACGTCCCATTGGTAAACCACCCGCACCAAGTGCGATGTCCAATGAAAGCGAACCGGTAGAGATAGTTTCAACATCCATTGTGCGATCTTCGCCCAACTTCATAATTGAGCCTTTACCAAACTGCTTTTCAATTTGGCTTAATACGGCGGCTAGCGCTTTCTCTTTGTTTGGATCAACCTTCATTATAAAACCCTCTTAAGGCATTCAATACGTTTAGTAAAATGCTATTTTGACTTAGGTGAAATGATGTAAACCATTTCATTATGTTCATCAGTATACTGTATAGTCATACAGTATCAAGTGCTGAGGGCAATTTTTTTTAAACCTTAGCGAATTGCCTTTTTACATCAATATTTTATCTCCATATACTTTTTTGTTTGAATCTATTTATACCCTAGGGGCAAATATTGTTAAGATTAGCCTCATAAGATTTACGTCCTAAGATTGATTAATAGTGAAGTGTTCATAATGACAGTGATTGATACCAGCGATTTAGAAAAACACACCCCGATGATGCGTCAGTATTTAGGCTTAAAAGCGGCCCATCCTGATATGTTATTGTTTTACCGAATGGGTGATTTTTATGAGTTGTTTTACGATGATGCTAAGCGCGCTTCTGAAATGCTGGGGATTTCACTTACTGCTCGCGGAAAAAGCGGCGGCGATCCTATCCCAATGGCTGGAATCCCCTATCATGCTGTAGAAGGCTATTTAGCTAAACTAGTCAATATCGGCCAGTCTGTAGCCATTTGTGAGCAAATTGGTGATCCTGCGACATCAAAAGGCCCAGTTGAGCGCCAAGTCGTACGCATTGTGACTCCAGGTACCTTAACGGATGAGGCTTTACTTCAAGAAAAACACGACAATTTACTGGCGGCGCTTTATCAAGGTAAAAACGGTTTTGGATACGCTACCTTAGATATTTCATCAGGTCGTTTTGTGGTTGCTGAATTACCCACTCGTGAAGCCCTAGAAGCTGAATTACAACGTACTAATCCTGCCGAGTTGCTCTACAGTGAAGATTTTACTGACATGTTATTAATCAATAATATGAAAGGTATTCGTCGCCGTCCAGAGTGGGAGTTTGATTATGATACTTGCGTAAATTTACTGCTTGGTCAATTTGGTACCAAAGATTTACATGGCTTTGGTATTAGTGATGCACGCTTAGCATTACAAGCTGCTGGTTGTTTAATGCAGTATGTCAAAGATACGCAAAAGATGGCACTGCCACACATTAATTCGATTGTGCGTTTTAACCAATCTGAATCCATTATTTTAGATGCCGCGACGCGACGTAACTTAGAATTAACGCAAAACTTGTCTGGTGGGCGTGAAAATACCCTGTCGTGGGTACTCGATAATACTGCCACGCCTATGGGCAGTCGCATGTTACAACGCTGGATCCATGAGCCACTTCGAAATAGACAAACGATTCAATATCGCCATAACGCCGTAAGCGAGTTGATTGAGCAAGATATATATCAACCCCTACATGAGCAGCTGAAGGTTTTAGGCGATATTGAACGTATTATGGCTCGTTTGGCACTGCGTAGCGCCAGACCTCGTGATTTTTCACGTTTAAAGCAAGCGCTAGCACTGCTACCTGAAATTCAACAAACATTAACCGTATGCCAACAACCAAGATTGACAGCTTTAATTCAATTATTGGGTGAGTTTCCAGAACAACACGATTTATTAGCACGCGCAATTGTTGATAATCCGCCAGTATTAATTCGTGACGGTGGCGTAATCCGAACGGGCTACAACAATGAATTAGACGAATGGCGTAAGTTAAGTGAAGGCGCAAGTGATTATTTAGTCGAACTTGAAGCTCGCGAGAAACAGCAAACTGGAATTAACACTTTAAAAGTAGGTTATAACCGCGTCCATGGTTACTACATTGAAGTCAGCCGTTTACAAGCTGATAGAGTGCCACTGAGTTATCAACGTCGCCAAACCCTTAAAGGCACCGAACGTTATATCACTCCAGAATTAAAAGAATACGAAGAAAAGGTGCTCTCAAGCCAGGGCAAAGCGCTCGCACTTGAAAAACAACTGTGGGAACAGCTCTTTGACTTATTGCTACCTAAATTGCAAGAGTTACAACAGTTTGCCAGCGCAGCAGCTGAATTAGATATATTAAGTAATTTTGCCGAGCGTTCAGAAACCCTTAATTATCAATGTCCACAAATGACGCAGGATATTGGTATTCATATCAATGCTGGACGCCATCCTGTGGTAGAGCGCGTCAGTCAAGCGGCATTTATTGCTAACCCTGTGGTATTAACACCTAAACGGCAAATGCTTATTGTAACTGGCCCTAATATGGGCGGTAAATCAACCTATATGCGTCAAGTGGCACTGATTACATTAATGGCACACATAGGCTGTTTTGTTCCTGCTGACTCAGCTCAAATTGGTGAAATCGATCGGATATTCACCCGTATTGGCGCATCAGACGATTTAGCATCTGGTCGCTCCACCTTTATGGTTGAAATGACCGAAACGGCTAATATTTTGCATAATGCGACCGCAAACAGTTTAGTGTTAATGGATGAGATAGGCCGCGGTACTTCAACCTATGATGGTCTATCGCTGGCATAGTCTGCTGCAGAATATCTCGCGAAAAATGTTAGTGCACTGACATTATTTGCCACTCATTATTTTGAACTCACCCAACTGCCAGAGCTGTTACCATCAGTAATGAATGTGCACCTAGATGCAATAGAACACGATGACACCATTGCCTTTATGCATTCAGTGCAAGAAGGTGCGGCAAGTAAAAGTTATGGCTTACAAGTCGCTGCGCTAGCCGGGGTTCCCGCTGCGGTCATTAAGGCGGCAAAACAAAAGCTACATCAACTTGAAAATAGGGATATGAGTTCACCACAACATAATCAGGCTCAAGTGAGTATGAATTTATTACCGCCAGTGCCAGAGCCATCAGCAGTACTGGAAAAATTAGGACTAATTAACCCTGATGATTTGACCCCTAAACAGGCATTAGATTATTTATATGAATGGAAGCGCTTAAACAACGTGAGCTAACAAATAGTGCTAGTGATTTTTCGCGACGATAACAACAGTGGAAGTCTGCAGAGACTTCCATTTGATATTTACGATTAACTGACGCAAACCCACTATTAATTAGCTCTTAGCAATATACTGCATCAAAAGGATAAACGTACCGAGGGAGTGAGACAGGCATAAAATAGGCTATAGACAATAGGATTGTCTTTCTAACAAGTTGCTGAACTGAGCTTAAATTGTCATATCGAATAGTGATCAATCGATCACAATCACATCAATCACGTTGGTATTGATTGTCGGGATAAACCTAAACACATGAGCAAAAAGTAATCTCTCATATAGGCTTTACCCGCATATCAACAATAGCTTAAGTTAACGTTATCCAAAATTTAGCTATCACAAATGATTCAAGTTAAATTAATTAATCACCAGTAACTTAGTTATGACAGTAAACGTTCACTGTCCATTAGTCTCTGAATAATGCTTCAACAGAAAGCCCTTGAGCGCCCAATAAATCTTTTAAACGTTTAAGCGCTTCCACTTGAATTTGACGCACACGTTCACGTGTTAAACCAATTTCAGCACCAACATTCTCTAACGTTGAAGGTTCATATCCAAGCAAACCAAAGCGTCTCGCCAGTACTTCACGTTGTTTAGTATTAAGCTCATTTAACCATCCAACTATCGAATTCGATAAGTCTTCATTTTGCACCCGATAATCCGGGCCTACTGAATCGTCATCAGCAATAACATCTAATAAAGCCTTCTCATTATCGCCGCTCAGTGGTGTGTCGACAGAAGTAATTCGTTCATTTAGTTTCAACATGCGACTGACATCACCCGTCGACACATCTAACTTTTCTGCAATTTCTTCTGCAGTCGGTTCGTGGTCAAGTTTTTGCGCCAGCTGTCTTGCAGTGCGTAAGTAAACATTTAATTCTTTAACTATATGGATAGGCAGGCGAATGGTGCGGGTTTGATTCATAATTGCCCGTTCAATTGTTTGTCTGATCCACCATGTCGCGTAAGTAGAAAAACGGAAACCACGCTCTGGGTCGAACTTTTCCACCGCTCTAATTAAACCTAAATTGCCTTCTTCAATAAGATCGAGCAACGCTAATCCGCGGTTGTTATATCTTCTGGAAATTTTAACGACAAGACGAAGATTACTTTCTATCATGCGGTTGCGAGATTTTTCGCAGCCTTTGAGGGCTTTACGTGAAAAAAATACTTCTTCCTCTGCTGTTAGTAGCGGGGAAAAACCTATTTCACCTAAATATAATTGAGTGGCGTCTAAATTTTTCTGTAAGTCATCTTGGACTTTTTCTTCAATATCGAGTTGTTGCACCAAATTAGCATCATCGGTTGCAACTTCTGGTGGTTGTTTAGCTAGATCGACAAGACATTCTGCTGAAGCAGTATTATTTTTGCGGCTCATAATTGCTCTCCCAAACCTAATTTATGTTATTTAATCTACTGCACTCGCTTATCCTCCGTTATTTATGTTGCTAAACAATTACTGTTTAGGTAGATATCGTAATGGGTTGACAGACTTACCATGAAAGCGCACTTCAAAGTGAAGCATAACTTGATTAGTCCCAGTACTGCCCATTTTTGCAACTGTTTGACCTGCCGTCACATATTGCCTTTCCTTAACCACTATCGTGTCAGCATGCGCATAAGCACTTAAAAAATCATCATTGTGTTTGATAATCACTAAATTGCCATATCCGCGCAGTGCATTACCTGCATACACGACTTTCCCATCTGCAGCGGCTTTAATAATATCACCGCGATTACCTGCAATCTTAATACCTTGATTGCCTTGTTCTGAAGCCGAAAAATACCCGATTATCAGACCTCTAACTGGCCAATGCCATAATTGAACTTGTTGTGGTAAATTTGCGACAGAACCACTTGTATTTTGGTTAATTGTTTGTTGGGTAGTTGTTACAGAATACGCAGGCTTGACTTTGTGATCAAGCTCTTTTTTCGTTCTGCTTGAAACAGCTGCTGTGCCTGGCTTTGAAGTGACTACTGACTTTATTGTTTCTGATTTTGAACCAATTGAACTGGCAATATATGGCTTATTAATGGCTTGAGTTTGAACAGAAGCAACCTGAGTTTGAGGGGTACGAACAGTTGGCGTTGGACGATGACTTTTGGCCGCTAAATGAAGTATTTGGCCAGGATATATAGTATAAGGAGCCGATAAATGGTTCAAGCGAGCAACTTCGGCAAAATGGCGTCCAGCTCCCCAAGCGATTGAATAAAGGGTGTCGCCTTGCTGTACTTTGTATTTATCGGTTTTTAATGACCCTTTATGGTAACGAGGTCCATGATTTTTTGATGATAAACTGTCAACCGGCGCAGGACGATCTGCTTGAAAGCTGCATCCTGTGAGCATAATTGCTAAGACCATAAAGTTTGGCCAACCGGTATTCATCAAACAAAATCCTTACAGAGAAAAATACATGATTGTTAAGCTAAAACAAGCTTATTCCAAACGAACATCAGGTTCACTAACCAAAACTCAACTGTGTCGAATTGACTACGCCAAATCTCCGTTAATAAGCGGCACAAATTTAACCGCCTCGATAATCTCAGATTGGAATGACTGTCCAATACGGGTAATTTTGAGTAATTGTTGGATGTCTTCTCCAACAGGAATAATTAAAACTCCATGTTCAGCTAATTGTTCAAGCAAGGCTTGAGGCACTGTTGCCGCAGCAGCAGTCACCATAATGCCATCAAATGGACCGCGATTTGGCCAACCTTGCCAACCGTCACCGTATTTAAATGACACATTATGTAAATCGAGACGCTTTAAACGTTGCCGAGCTTGTATTTGCAATGCCTTTATTCGCTCAATAGTACAGAGCTCAGGAATTAATGACGCTAAAACGGCAGCTTGATATCCTGATCCTGTACCAACTTCGAGCACTTTTTGAGGTTGGTGCTGCATTAACAGCTCTGTCATTCGAGCAACGATATAAGGCTGTGAAATAGTTTGTCCCTGCCCTATAGGTAACGCGGTATTTTCATAGGCTTTATGAGCTAGCGCACCATCAAGAAACATCTCTCGTGGTGTAGTCGCGACAGCATGCAATACTGCAGGATCTTTAATTCCTGCCTCCGCCAACTTTTTGGCCAAATTAAGTGCTGATGTTGACGCTACCCGGGTCATATTTTTATTATCCAATCGGCTAATCCATCAAGTTGATTGTATGCTGTTAAGTCAACGGTTAGCGGAGTTATCGAAACATAACCTGCTGCGACTGCACCAAAATCAGTTCCATCACCCGCATCTTGTTCACTGCCAACTGGCCCGAGCCAGTATATATCTTTACCCGCTGGATCTTGGGTTTTTATCATACCTTCAGCTTTATGCCTGGCCCCCAGACGGGTGACTTTAATCCCTTTAATTTGTGTTAAAGGCAAATCAGGAACATTAACATTTAAAATTTGATCGCGGCTAATTGGGTGAGACAATAAACCTTTTACGATTTTCACGGCATAAATTGCAGCGGTATCATAGTGAACGAGTGATTTACCAGCCAGTGATATAGCAATAGCGGGTAAACCTAAAAAACGCCCTTCCATGGCTGCTGCAACAGTACCAGAATATAAGGTATCATCGCCCATATTCGCTCCGGCATTAATACCTGAAACCACAATATCGGGCTCGACATCACAAAGCTGTCTAATCGCAAGATGGACACAGTCTGTGGGTGTGCCGTTAACAGAAATACAGCCGTTATCTAAGTTATTAATTCTTAATGGATTAGTCAAGGTTAATGAGTTACTTGCTCCCGAGCAATTACGATCAGGTGCAACCGTTAATACTTGCGCAAACTCACTCAGTGCCTGGCTTAACGCAATAATACCGGGTGCATTAACACCATCATCATTACTGACTAAAATATTAATCATTCATTAACACTCTTCATTTGTTTTAGCTTGTTGATCTGCAACCATCACTTTTCGCTGTGACTCTTGGACATCTTGATAATCAACCAGTTCACGAAGCACTGATGTAGCATAACTCCCTGCTGGTAATATAAATTCAAGTGTTAGCGTATCGGCGTCAAATTGCCATTTCATTCCTTGAGGTTCAAGCAATAAAGGCCGTCTTTCTTGTGACAAACCCGCTTCTTCGAGGCCCTGAAGATCAGCTGAAAATTCGGCTAACGGCATCATTTCTACTGCTAATGCATCACCTTGTGCTAATGGTGTTCCCCTGCCCCACAATGGTGCTGCAAGTTGAATATCTTTTTCTGCTAAACGAGTTGTCAGAACGTCATCCCAAGCTTCCACAGTAAAATAGCTTTTACTGCCGGCTAACATCACACAATCGCCTGTTAATGTCTCGATATGATGATTGGCGAGGCGAAATGACACCACTTGGTTAAATATATTGGAACGCACAGCCGATAAATACATGCTGCGTTTGTGACGATCTTTTATATTTCGACCACCACTGAGCATTTGTCGGCCTAAGATAAGGTTTTTACCATCATGGCCAAAACGTTGTTCACCAAAATAATTAGGCACACCCAGTTTAGCAATCTGCTGTAAACGCATGTCAACATCGGTAGCATCAGTAATATTTCGTAATGTCAGCACAAACCGGTTGCCAAGTAATGCGCCTATACGCAGTTTTTTGCTATGACGGCTACTCGATAAAATCGTTAGCTTTTCATCATTTAGCTGAGCCCACTCTGGTGTTTCTTTACCAGGAATGCGGATCCCGAACCATTGTTCAGTAATGGCATTTTTGTCTTTTTGGCCAGCATAAGTCACTTCTTTTGGATGAACCTTAGCAAATTTAGCTAATATCTCAGCAACATAAACCGTATTCATGCCATTTTTGCGCACGTGGAGCATATGATGTTCACCTTCGCCAGTTGGCGTAAAAGGCAAAATTTCTTGGACAATAAAATCACTGTTATGGGTACGTAAATCAGCTTGGCTTATTGGTTTACCAAATAGGTAATGTAATTCTTTCATGTGACAGAACTCTCTATATATTTTTAGGTTATTGGCTCTTCATCAACACAACAGCTTCAACGGCAATGCCTTCTTTACGCCCAGTAAAACCAAGTTTTTCGGTGGTCGTCGCTTTTACATTAATATTATCGATATCGGTTTGTAAATCGACACTTAAACACTGACGTATCGCTTCAATATGAGGCGCCATTTTAGGTGCTTGCGCAATAATAGTCACATCGAGGTTACCTAAAACAAACTGCTTTTGCAGTGCAAGTTGATAGCAATGTTTCAATAACTCTCGGCTATCTGCACCAGCAAAATTAGCATCGGTATCAGGAAAATGTTTACCTATGTCGCCTAATGCCATCGCACCTAATATGGCATCGCTAATAGCATGCAGAACGACATCACCATCAGAATGAGCTATCAGCCCACTTTCATAAGGCACCGTCACCCCGCCTAAAATAAGCGGGCTGTCACCGCCAAATTTGTGTACATCAAAACCATGACCGATACGAATATTCATTTCAAAACCTTACGTTAGCTGACTATCAGGTGATATTAACGACTCGAGCTAAATCTGTTAAATTTATTGTTGTGACATAAACAAAACTGCCAATTGTAAATCATCTGGATGAGTCACTTTAATATTATCCACCCGACCACTGACCAACCCCGGCATAACACCAGCCCATTCCATAGCACTGGCTTCATCTGTAATAGGGGCCTGCGCCGCTAATGCTGCTGATAAATGGCGGCGTAAAATTGATGCTGGGAAAAATTGTGGGGTGAGCGCATGCCATAACAAGGTGCGATCGACAGTATTAACAATATGACCACTGGCATCACTGCGCTTCATGGTGTCACGAACCGGTGCCGCCAAAATAGCGCCTTGAGGATAAATGTCTACCGACTCAATTAATCGACTGATATCGGTTAGGGTAACACAAGGCCTGGCGGCATCATGGACTAGCGCCCACGCGTCTGGATGATGACTATAAACATAGTCTAATGCGGCTAAAACTGAGTCGGCACGCTCTCCACCACCCACAACTTGGATTAACTTAGGATGCTGAGATTGCGGTAATTGGCTGAAATAATGATCTTGTGGATGCAATGCAACAATGACTTGTTCTATTTCAGGGTGAGCGAATAATGTATCTAATGTATGAGCGAGAATACTTTGTTGACCAAGCATTAAATATTGCTTAGGTTTGTCAGCACCCATGCGGCTACCAATACCTGCAGCAGGTACAATAGCGATAATAGAACGAGGATTGTTGCGCATATTAGCAGTACCAAGATTGAAAGTAATATGATTGAGGGTTATACCTGCAGTACCACGTAAGGTTAACGATTAAATTGGTTGCGTTCACGCAGCTCACTGCCTACAACTCGATAAAACGTCTCGCCTTCTTTAACCATACCTAACTCGTTACGGGCACGTTCTTCAATGGCTTCTGTGCCACTTTTTAAATCAATAATTTCTTCTTTAAGGATTTGATTTCGAGCAACAAGCTTGTCATTACTTTGTTCTTGCGCCGCGATTTGCGTTTGCAAGACGACATATTCTGAAAAGTTGTTATCGCCCTGCCAAAGCCGGTACTGTAAAAGTGATAATAAACAAATCAATAAAAATATTAGTTGTTTCATAATATTAAGTTATGTCGAAGTAACCCCTAGAAAATATGACTGTTATAGTACAACAAAAAAGGCCACCAAGTGGTGACCTTTTTAAGCTAAAGCAAAAATATTATGCTTGGCCTTTGACTTCTTTAAGACCGTTATACGGTGCTTTTGAACCTAAAGCTTCTTCAATACGCAGCAATTGGTTGTATTTAGCAACACGGTCACTACGGCTTAGCGAACCGGTTTTGATTTGACCTGCCGCGGTACCAACAGCTAAATCAGCAATCGTTGAATCTTCTGTCTCACCGCTACGGTGAGAGATAACAACCGTAAAGCCTGCATCTTTAGCCATTTTAATTGCAGCCAAAGTTTCAGTTAATGTACCGATTTGGTTGAATTTAATCAGGATAGAGTTAGCAATACCATTATCGATACCACGCTTAAGAATTTTGGTATTGGTTACGAATAGATCATCACCTACTAATTGGATTTTATCGCCCATTAGTTTAGTTTGGTGAGCAAAACCATCCCAGTCAGACTCATCAAGACCGTCTTCGATAGAAACGATTGGGTAACGTTGCGTCAAACCTTGTAAGAAGAAGTTAAATTCTTCAGAAGTAAATTTCTTACCTTCACCTTTAAGATCGTAGATGTTTGCTTCTTTGTCATAAAACTCAGATGCAGCACAATCCATCGCTAAGGTGATGTCTTTACCTAACTCATATCCGGCGTTCGCAACAGCAACTTTGATTGCCGCTAGAGCCGCTTCGTTAGAGGCTAGGTTAGGCGCAAACCCACCTTCATCACCAACAGCAGTTGAGTGACCGTCAGCTTTTAATACTTTAGCTAGGCTGTGGAATACTTCAGCGCCCATACGTAAGCCTTCACGGAACGTCTTAGCGCCAACAGGCTGGATCATAAACTCTTGGATATCAACGCTGTTATCAGCATGCTCGCCACCATTGATGATGTTCATCATTGGAAGAGGCATAGAGTAAACACCTGGAGTACCGTTTAAGTCAGCAATGTGAGCATATAAAGGTACGTGTTTAGCCGCAGCAGCCGCTTTAGCAACAGCAAGAGACACTGCTAAAATCGCGTTCGCGCCAAATTTTGCTTTGTTCTCTGTTCCATCCAAGTCAATCATGATTTGGTCAAGTTCAGCTTGAGCCAATGCATCTTTGCCTTTTAACGCTTCTGCGATTGGGCCATTAACAGCGGCAACAGCCTTAAGAACACCTTTACCTAGGTAACGCGCTTTGTCGCCGTCACGAAGTTCTAAAGCTTCGCGACTACCGGTCGATGCGCCAGATGGCGCTGCAGCCATACCGATAAAACCGCCTTCTAAATGCACTTCTGCTTCAACCGTTGGGTTACCACGAGAATCCATAATCTCGCGACCAATCACTTTAATAATGTTAGCCATAATTCCCTCGTACTTTGTGTAAGTAAATTAAAAAATTAAAAGAAATAAAAAGTTAATACCAATAAAAATACATACAACACTAAAAACAGCAGACTTATTGGTATATAACTTTCAGTTTTGTAATTTAAATTCGAATATCACTTAGGATAAATCGAATTAGACTTTGCATCAACTTAGTTTTGACTACTGTGATACAAGATTGAGGCTATTATTTGATCTAACGCAAGTATCCTGCATAAAAAAGCCGCTAATGCATGCATTAGCGGCTAGTTCATTAAGCGATATCGCGTTTTTGATACGCATAAGAAGCGGCAATAAACCCTTCAAATAATGCATGACCGTCGCGTGGGGTTGAAGTGAATTCCGGATGGAATTGACTTGCCACAAACCATGGATGATTTGGTAGCTCGATCATCTCAATCAATTTACGATCAGATGATAAACCACTAAACACTAAACCGGCCTTTTCAAGACGCTCAATATAGTTGTTGTTGACTTCGTAACGGTGACGATGACGCTCAACGCAAGTTGTAGCCTTGTAGGATTCAGCGGCTTTAGTTCCTTGTTTCAAATGACATAGCTGAGCGCCTAAACGCATAGTGCCACCTAAATCAGAAGACTCATGGCGCGTTTCAACATCACCTTCTTCGTTAATCCACTCGGTAATTAATCCCACTACTGGATGAGGTGTTTGCGAGTTAAATTCAGTTGAATGTGCACCTTCTAAACCTGCCACATGACGAGCAAATTCAATTAATGCCACTTGCATACCTAAACAAATACCAAAATAAGGTAGGTTGTTTTCACGGGCAAATTTGGCAGCAAAAATCTTACCTTCAACACCCCGTTCACCGAAGCCGCCTGGGACTAAAATACCGTCCAGACCTTGTAATACTTCTTCGCCTTTAGCTTCAACAGTTTGTGAATCAATGTACTTAATGTTCACTGTTACGCGTTTTTTCAAGCCCGCATGTTTCAAGGCTTCGTTAACCGACTTGTAAGCGTCAGGTAATTCAATATATTTACCAACCATACCAATAGTCACTTCACCATTTGGATTGGCTTCTTGATAAATAACATTTTCCCACTCAGACAAATCAGCTTCGTTACATTCTAAATTAAAACGTTTGATGACCAAGTCATCTAATCCTTGTGAACGCAATAGCGCTGGGATTTTATAGATGCTATCAACGTCTTTTAACGAAATAACTGCACGTTCTTCAACGTTACAGAATAACGAAATTTTGGCTTTTTCATTCGCAGGAATAGCACGGTCGCCACGGCAAACCAACACATCTGGAGCAATACCAATAGAACGTAACTCTTTAACAGAGTGTTGCGTAGGCTTAGTTTTAATTTCACCCGCAGCGCCTAAGAATGGCACTAAGGTTAAATGCATAAATAGAGTGCGTTCACGTCCTAGCTCTGCACCTAATTGACGAATAGACTCAAGGAAAGGTAATGATTCGATATCACCTACCGTGCCACCGATTTCCACAATCGCCACATCATGGCCTTCTCCACCGGCTAACACTTTTTCTTTAATCGCGTTAGTAATGTGAGGAATAACCTGAATGGTTGCGCCTAAATAATCACCACGGCGTTCTTTACTAATCACTTCTTCGTAAATACGCCCAGTGGTAAAGTTATTACGACGATTCATTTTAGTGCGAATAAAACGCTCGTAATGACCTAAGTCAAGATCGGTTTCAGCGCCATCTTCAGTCACGAATACTTCACCGTGCTGAGTCGGGCTCATGGTACCCGGATCGACGTTAATATAGGGGTCAAGTTTCATAATGGTTACATTGAGGCCACGCGCCTCTAAAATTGCTGCGAGCGAAGCCGCTGCAATGCCTTTACCTAGTGATGAAACAACGCCACCAGTAACGAAGATATACCTTGTAGTCATGCTGAACCTGAGAAATTGTGTTGGAATAAACGTGCTTGTAAGAAAGCACTAGGACGGGGCGATATTATAGCAAAGCCACCTCGTTTCGACAAACTTAAACGCGCTAATTTTAGCTTAATTTATGTTTTCGTGTTGTTTTACACGATTCCAGTAGTGGTCTAATTGCTCTAAGCTGTGTTGCTCTATTGGTTTTCCACTTAGGGCAACACATTGTTCAACCCCTCTGAATCGCCGTTCAAATTTATGATTGGCTTGACGCAATGCTTGCTCGGGATCAACCTTTAAGTGGCGCGCAAGATTGACCACTGCAAACAATAAATCGCCCATTTCATCGACAATTCTCGGTTGGTAAAAATCAGGATCTTGATGTCGTTGATTAACTTCTACCAGTACTTCATCGATTTCTTCATGTATTTTAGCCACCACAGGATCAAGCTCGGCCCAATCGA
This sequence comes from Shewanella sp. SG44-6, assembly GCF_014164185.1. NCBI lineage: Bacteria > Pseudomonadati > Pseudomonadota > Gammaproteobacteria > Alteromonadales > Shewanellaceae > Shewanella > Shewanella sp. SG44-6. Next base: position 20,896 of record NZ_JACJER010000015.1, read on the forward strand.
ACCCCACTTTTGCCACTCGATGTTGTATTTTTCGTGCTCGACTGAGTGCCGGTAATGCGTGAGGAATATCATCTAAAGCGGAATGCAGTTGCTTTTGCTGACGTTCTGAGGCTTTTAATCTATCCCAGGCTTGGCTTAAATCATCGGTATTGGTGATTGCCGCAGGTGCTTGGGTTTCTGGTTGGGCAAACACATGGGGATGACGACGAACCAACTTATCACTAATACGCTCAATCACTGTGGCAAAGTTAAACATGCCTTGCTCTTGGCCTAATTGGCAATAAAACACCACCTGAAATAATAAATCACCCAGTTCATCAGGTAATTCCTGCCATGCTTTGCGCTCAATAGTATCCACTACTTCATAAGCTTCTTCTAAGGTAAAAGGCACTATAGTTGTAAAGTCTTGGGCAAGATCCCACGGACATCCTGATTTAGGGTCGCGCAATTGCTGCATAATGGTCAATAACGATTGAATATCTGCCACGATAGTGTCCTCTTTGAAATAAGTAAAAAGGCACCTTCGTTAGAGGTGCCTTGATCGCGATAATGTGATTATCTGTGTCTTGATTATCTGCGAATTACCGTCTGTTAACTAAAGTCTACGCGACTCAATCACGCCATCAACTTGGGATAACTTGGCGAGGATCCGTGATAAACCGTCTAAGTTGTACAACTCAAGTTCAACTTCTACCGTTGCGGTTTGAGTTTTCACGTCTGATGATGAACTCATGGCCATCACGTTAGACTTTTCAGCTGCCAGCACTGTGGTTAAGTCACGTAACAAACCACTACGGTCATGTGATAGCACCCTAACGCGGATACGATAACCACCAGAGTAGTTCTCGCCCCAAATCACATCGACGCTACGTTCAGGATGAGCACGCATTAACTCTTTGACTTGCTCGCAATCGCTGCGGTGCACAGAAATTCCCCGCCCCATAGTGATGTATCCAAAAATCTCATCACCAGGTACCGGTTGGCAACAACGAGCGATATGACTCATTAAATTACCCACACCATTAACTTCAACTTGGCCTTTGCTGGATTTTTTAGGTTTATGTGACGCTTTCTTGATGATGTCTTCAAGTAAATTTTCGTCTGTGTCAGCGACCTTACGAATTTTGGTGTCAGTGAAATTAACCACTTGGTTTAAGCGCAAATCGCCGCCACCGATGGCTGCCAACATGTCATCCATTGAATTTAAATTAAAACGTTCTACCGCCACCGCGGCATCTTTGATTTTTAAGCCAACGCGGGCCAATTCAGATTCAAGCATCTCCTTACCCGCAGCAATATTTTTGTCGCGATCTTGTTGCTTAAACCAGTGTTGAATTTTTGAGCGTGAACGTGACGACTTGATATAGCCTAAATTAAGATTCAGCCAATCACGTTTGGGGTTAGGCGTTTTTGAAGTGATAATCTCAATCCGCTCGCCAGTTTCCACTTGGTAAGTGAAGGGAACTATGCGGCCATCAACCTTAGCGCCGATACATTTATGCCCCACCTGCGAGTGAATATAGTAAGCAAAATCGAGCACAGTTGAACCTAAAGGTAAGTCAACTACTTCACCACTTGGGGTAAATACATAAACTCGATCTTCAAATACTTGGCTGCGGACTTCATCAACTAAATTACCGCTTTCGGCGACATCTTCTTGCCACTGCAGAATTTTACGCAACCAGTTAATTTTTTCTTCGTAACCCGTTTGCTTACTGTTACTCGCACCTTCTTTGTATTTCCAATGCGCAGCGACCCCAAGCTCGGAATCTTGATGCATTGCTTCGGTACGAATTTGAATTTCTACTGTTTTGCCTTCTGGGCCTACAACTACAGTATGAATCGATTGATATCCATTCGGTTTTGGATTGGCGACATAATCATCAAACTCACGAGGAATATGGTGCCAAAGATCATGCACAACCCCTAATGCGCCATAGCAATCTTGTAATCTTTCAGTGACGATACGTACGGCACGAACGTCAAAAAGCTCATCAAACTTGAGATCTTTGCCCTTCATTTTGCGCCAAATACTGTAGATATGCTTAGGACGACCGTACACTTTGGCGCGAATATCATCACTGTCTAAGCGTTGTTGTAATTGAGTCACAAATTTGTCGATAAACACTTCACGATCAAGGCGTTTACCATCTAATTGTTTGGCAATGTCTTTGTAAACCGTTGGATGCAAATAGCGAAAAGATATATCTTCCAGCTCCCACTTGAGCTGACCAATACCTAAACGATTAGCTAATGGTGCATAAATATCGGCAATTTCGCGGGCTAACAATACTCGAGTTTCTTCATCGGCGTTTTTAACCGCACGAAGCAAACATACACGCTCAGCCAATTTGATGACCACAGCGCGCACGTCTTCAACCATAGCCAATAGCATTTTGCGGATGTTATCGATTTGCGGTTCTGCATCACGGGAGTTTTGACTGACTTTTAACGCGCCGATAGCATTCATGGTGACAACACTGGCAACAAGTTTTGCAAGATTTTCACCGTATTGCTCTACAATTTGCTCTTCATTGAGCACACCTGCATCGAGTAGCAGAAATAACACCGCAGCTTGGAGGGTTTCGATGTCCATATTCAGCGGCGCTAAAATCTCAATCATTTCGCGAGCGCGCGCAAGCAACTCTGTATGAGCCAGCTTGTTTTTAACCGGTAAGGCCTCAACTTGCTGGATCAATAATAATAATTTCTGAGCATCATCTTTGTCGTCGAGATATCGAGCGACCCACTCATCTAATTGGAATGCTTGCGTGTTAAAATGTGCTTCACGAACAGATACCATGAACCCTTCCTTAGCCGCATGACCGACTGACAGACTGACAGACTGACAGACATTCAACCATATTGCCACATGTAAAACTGTGTTTGTATGGCGCTAACAATAACTAAACGACCTATCTTGAAGCTCTACATACGTTTGTCAATTTAATCGCGTTTAGTTGAACAAATTTTTAGCATACCTAAGTTCCGATATCGCTAAAACGGCCTGTTTATTTATCTAATTCAAATAACACCATGGCTTCAATATGATGTGTTTGTGGAAACATATCCACTAATCCGACTTTAGCAATACGATAACCATTAGCTAATAATACACTACTGTCGCGAGCTAAACTTGCCGGATTGCATGAAACATAGACCACTTTTTTAGGTTGCATTTTCTGTAACCATTGTAAACTTTCGAAGGCACCGGCTCTGGCAGGATCAAGTAACAGTTTATCAATTTTCCCCAGCCAGGGTTGCGTCGATAAATCAGCACTTAAGTCTGCATGATAAAAAGTGACGTTATCCAGTTTATTGTCGATAGCATTTTGTTTAGCTTGTTGTACCATTTCTGGCACACCTTCAACAGCGACAACCTCAGCAGCCTTCAATGCCAAAGGTAAGCTGAAATTCCCCACACCACAAAACAAATCTAAAATGCGCTCGCCTGGCTGAGGGTCTAACCACGCAATAGCTTGATCTACCATGCTCTGATTAATCGCGCCGTTAACTTGCACAAAATTACCCGGGGTAAACGAACAACGCACCGACTCCTGCGCAAGATGGTAATAAGGTAACGTCACCGCATCATCAGTTTGTAACAAGGGATATAATTGGGTCAATTGACCGGCATCATCTTGCAATAATAAGTTAATTTGATGTTTCTCAGCAAAACCCGTTAACCAACGAATATCTGACGCGGGTAACACTTTCGTCACTCTTAATACTGCAAAATTACCGTTATCCGCTTGAGTGAGTTCAACGTGCCCCAAACTTGACCGCGCTTTGAGTTGATTTAAATTCACCGCAAATGGCGTAATTAGTGCCGATAAAGACTCTGCTAATACAGGACACTGCTGAATAGAAACAATTTTATTGCTATTGGCTGCGCGAAACCCCAACTGCAGCCGGCGAGTGTTTTGATCAAATAATGTTGCCAGTCTGGCGCGTCGACGGTAATGCCAACCGTCACCCACGATAGGAGCTGCGACAACATCGGTCTCAATCGCTGAAGCAATCGATGATTTACTCATAAGGTCGACTAAGGTCGTTTGTTTATGTTCGCGCTGAGCTTGTGTGTCCATGTGCTGTAAATCACAGCCGCCACATTCATAATAATGCGGACAATGAGGTTTGACTCGATGAGCAGATGCAAGCTCAATCGCGATTAACTTAGCTTTAGAGTAGCTTTTCTTTTGTTCCACAAATTGCACTGTTGCCGTTTCGCCAGGCAACACACCAGGAATAAACACCACTTTGCCTTGATGCTGCGCTATACCTGCACCTAAATGGTCAAGTTGAGTCACACTGAGGCTTAGTTTTGTTGATAATTGCTTAGATTTGTTCGGTTTAGCTTGGAAAAATTGTGCCATTTCGGCCTCAGGTATTGAATAAAAAACTAGTCAAGAGTGCGCCATCTCTGGCAATCTAGACGCAATAATCGCGATTAAGTAACAGGGACATACCTAACAAACATGAAAAGTGCCAACAATATGACCAAATACAGCCTACGCTCTTGGGTTCTGGTACTTGCGTTAGCACCCACTATTGTCGTGGGTATTCTACTTGGAAGTTATTTCACGATAAACCGCTTTTATGAATTGGAACAAACCTTAATTGAAAAAGGCAGTAACATTGTCGAACCGTTAGCGATTGCCAGTGAATTTGGCATTATTAATCAAGACCGTGAATCAACTAAACTTTTACTCGCCGCTTCACAGATAAACAATGCATCCCTAATCCTCTCCATCGCTGTTTTTGATGCCAAAAACCAACTCTTTGTGACATCGCACTATCATAAAGATTTTGAAACCATGCGTTATAAGCAACCTTTGGCTAACTTGGTTGGAACAGAGCATGAAACCATTGGCGATACCTTAGTCATTCGAGTGCCAATAATATCTCATACTGGCTTAGAACTAAAACCGGTTACCAACATCAATCGCCAGAATGACACTAATACCGATAATGCCTCGGCAAACAATGGCATGATTGCGCCGATTTACAACAACCAACAAGAAAAAATACTCGGCTATATTTCGGTATTATTAAACAAAGAAAACGCTCTGCTTGAACAGCATAGAGCAGCAATAGCCGCATTTATTATCGTGTTGATTGGCGTACAGTTTAACTTATTTTTCACTTTCCGTTTAGTCAAATACGTTAACTACCCCATTACCGAAATGGTGCGAGTTGTTGCCAAAATCCGTGAAGGTAAACTCGATACTCGCCTTGAAGGAAATCTGATTGGCGAGCTCGACTTGCTTAAACGGGGTATCAATGCAATGGCAGGATCATTGTCTGAATACCACGATGAAATGCAGCAAAACATTGATCAAGCAACCTCAGATTTACGCGAAACACTTGAACAAATTGAAATTCAGAACGTAGAACTCGATATAGCTAAGAAACGAGCGCTTGAAGCAAGCCGGATAAAATCAGAGTTTTTAGCTAACATGTCGCATGAGCTTCGTACCCCACTTAATGGTGTCATAGGTTTTGCAAGACAGCTGTTAAAAACGCCATTGCATACCAGCCAGCTCGACTACATTAAAACTATTGAACGCAGTGCCAGTAATTTATTAGGGATTATCAATGACATTCTCGACTTCTCAAAACTAGAAGCCGGCAAAATGGTATTAGAGAAAATGCCATTTGCATTGCGTGAAACCCTTACCGAAACCTTGACCATTATTGCCGGAAGTGCCCAAGAAAAAGGCCTAGAATTAGTCATTGATATCGATGCCAATGTTCCTGAGAGCGTCAGTGGTGATGCCATGAGAGTGAGTCAAATTATTACCAACTTAGTCGGTAACGCCATCAAATTTACCGACAAAGGCAGTGTGATACTCAAAATCCACTTAGTGGGTCAGGACGACGATAATATTACCTTACGCTGCGAAGTTATTGATACCGGCATTGGCATTGATGAAAGTCAGCAAGAGTATCTATTTCAGGCATTTGGCCAGGCAGACTCATCGATTTCTCGCCGCTTTGGTGGCACTGGATTAGGTTTAGTCATTACCAAACGCTTAATTAACCAAATGGGCGGCCAAATAGGCTTTACCTCTGCGCCCGATAAAGGCTCAAACTTTTGGTTTATTTTACCGCTGGGGATCAGTCAATTTGAGATTGGTGAAGTGCTGCCGGTGGATGTATTGCAACATAAATCAGTATTATTGTATGAACCACGAGAATTAACTCGTGACACACTTAACCGTCGCTTAGTGTCATGGCAATTAATTATCACTAGTGTTGCCAATCCCGAAAACCTGACGTCGGTTTTGCAAAGTAAAAACAGCAAGTTTGATTACATCATCATTAGCTGTCATGGGTTTGCAGACAACGCAGCCTTTATTCATTTGTTACAACAAGCCAGACAGCACACTGATTGCCTTATTTTATTGCATGACTGTCTAGACCAAGACATGATAATCAATGTACTAAAAGTCAATGCAGATGTATTGCTCAACACTCCGGTTAGCGATTTTACCCTAGCACATTATTTAATCTATCCTCCAATGCCGTCAACCTTAGTGGCTTTACCAGAACAAATAAACCATGAGATTAGCAAGCGCCAAAATGCATCCGTATTAGCTGTTGACGACAATATGGCTAACCTAAAGCTAATTGATACCTTACTCAAAGAGTTGGTCGACAATGTGGTCACAGTCAATAACGGCGCGGATGCGATAAAACAAGCAAACACACAAGTGTTTGACTTAATCTTTATGGATATTCAAATGCCAGGCACAGATGGCATTACCGCAACCAAACAAATTCGTTCAGGATCTCTCAATCGAAATACGCCGATTATTGCCGTTACTGCACATGCTATTGCAGAAGAACGTGAGAACATATTAGCCAGTGGTATGGATGGTTTCCTTCCCAAACCTATTGATGAACTGTCACTAAAAAGCGTTATCAGTCGATGGATAATTAAACCGCAATTCACCCATTTTGATACTCATGTGCTCAATTGGGATTTATGTTTAACCCAGGCCAATCAAAAAACAGATTTAGCATTAGACATGTTAAAGATGCTAGTTAACTCATTACCTGAAACCACCGCAACGATTAATGAGGCATTAATTGCAAAAAATGCCGAGGTACTTGTGCAAGCGGTGCATAAACTGCATGGCGCAACATGTTATTGCGGTGTACCTACGACACAAAAACTGTGCCGGGATATTGAGTCAGCATTAAAGCATAAAATTGCCATTGATGACTTAGAACCTGAAATACTAGAGTTACTTGATGAGTTAACTAAGGTAGAATCAGCAGCAAATGAAGTCATAAACCAGCTATCAGTGGATATACCCCATGACCAGTAAATCCGGTTTTTTCAAACGCCTAAAAGCGTTATCGTTACCTCAGAAGCAGCTTTTTGCTTTAGCATTGTGCCAACGAATGTTGCCTAACTATCAATTATTTTCTGAAGTGTGTGAATTTGGCCAACCGCAGGTGCTCAGTACAGCCTTAGAGTTACTGTGGCAAAGCCAGTATGACAAAAAACTTAAGTTCAATATTGACGTGCATTTACAACGCCTTGATGAAAATACTCCAGATCCTAGTGAATTTGAAGCCTATGGTGCTTACCCTGCCATGGATGCAGCAGTAGCCATTGCAACGCTAATGGGTGCAATAGACGGGAAAATTGAAGAAGATATTACTAATATTAGTAAGTTATCATCAAGCACTGTAGCAAATTACATTGAAGCAATTAGTGATGAATCATTAATGGATGAAGAACTTGATGAATTTGTATTTTCGCACCCAGTAATGGAAGAAGAAAAAGAACTACAAGGCATGTTACTCGACATTATCGAAGCTAACCCAGAAATCACCAGCGAACTGGTTAAAGGTTTACGTAAAGAGATTATCGAAGCCGGTGTGTCTAATATTGGCATTAGTCTATAAGGGCTGACTCCGATACTGCCAATAAACAACCAAGCCTGATGTCATTCAGGCTTTTTATTGAGTGTCACGCCATGAAATTTTTTTATCACAGTTTCATTTTTATCCAGCCTGATAAAAAACCGATAATTGGACCTTAATCGTTAGTTATCTGGTGCAAATAGACTCTTTCTTTGGTTTGAAGGCGGTAAGTGCATTTTTACTGAACTTGAAATATTGTCATCAGCAAAAGTATTACAGGTCAGTTTGAGCCAAAAAGTAAAAAATAAACACTCGTTTAACTTTAGCCTAATTGCATCCTCCTAGCAAAACGCAGTAAAGTGACCATATTGTCATTTTGTTAAGGAATTGCGTGGGATGTCCAGTATTCTTACCCCGCTAATCGCTGTATTTATCATTATGCTGCTTGGCAGTATTGTACAAAAATTGAGATTTTTGCCAGCCGACACCGATCTGATCCTCAATCAATTTGTCTACTACATTGCCTTTCCGGCAATTTTACTGATTGTATTAGCTGAAACACGAATTGAAGACATTATTCAATGGGGCTTTATTGGTGGCTTTAGTTTGGCGATGATCATTACCTATGCATTGGTGATTGCTGTGTCATTGTGGCGCAAACCTAAGCAGCAAGCCGTTGCGGCAATGCGCGCCTTAAATGCCACCTTTGGCAATACTGCATTTATTGGTATTCCATTACTGAGCTTATTATTTCCAGGTAACAAAATCGCCTTAGTTGCAGCTGCCATTGCCAGCTTACTGTCGGTGTTTATGTTTGCCTTTGCCTTGGTCTCTATTGAACTGGCCAGCCGTGACAAAAAATCAACTGATCATGCCATCGTCATCATGGCGAATGCACTATGCAAAAATCCGATTGTACTGGGCAGCGTCATTGGTATCAGCCTATCGGCATTGCATATTACCTTACCAGAGAGTCTGGCATTAGTACTGCATCAAATAGGCAATACCTCAAGCCCTTGTGCACTATTTGCCATCGGAATGGTACTTGCTAAAGCGTTACGACATCAATCGTTCGCAAAAATGTTCAGTCTCGGACTTATAATAGAACTCAGTTTCATTAACTTACTCAAGTTATTTGTTCAGCCCTTAATTGCCTTTGGATTACTCAAATTCTTTGGCGTAGAGCATCAACTACTGATTATGGGAGTACTTTTAGCAGCCTTACCAACGGCAGCAAGCGTATATCTATTGGCTGAACGATACCAAATTAATGCCAATGGAAGTGCTCAAGGGATTTTATATGGCACATTAATCACCTTTATCAGTTTGCCTATAATAGAAACACTTTTAAAATCCATTGCTTAATGTTCAACCGACTCTCGACGATAAAATAGTCACTAATAATTTTACCTCAACCACTTTACTGTATATAAAATCAGTATATACTGTTTATCAATACAGTGGTTTGGTCGTTTATTGACAGGAATTCATTATGCTTTGCCAACTCAGCATCAATAATTTTGCTATCGTGCGTTTTTTAGAACTCGATTTTAAAGCCGGTATGACAAGCATCACCGGCGAAACTGGTGCAGGTAAATCGATTGCAATCGATGCACTTGGGTTATGTCTTGGTAATCGTAGTGATGCCAATACTGTCAGACCTGGCGCCAGTAAAACCGAAGTGAGTGCAAGGTTTACCCTTGTCGATGTGCCTTTAGCTAAACGTTGGCTTGAAGATAGCGATCTCGATGCTGAAGATGAATGCATATTGCGTCGAACCATTAGCAGTGATGGCCGCTCAAGAGCCTACATTAATGGTAATCCAGTTCCTGTGACACAATTAAAAGCCATCGGCCAGTTATTGATTGGTATTCACGGCCAACATGCTCATCACGCTATGCTCAAAAGCGAACATCAATTAAACCTACTCGACAACTATGCAAATCACAGACTACTACTCGATAGTGTCAGTGCCAGCTACCAACGCTGCAAGCAAGTTGAAAACGAGCTGAAGGATCTTGAGCAAGCTCAGCATGAGCGTATTTCTCGTCAACAGTTACTCCAATATCAAGTTGAAGAGCTTAATGAATTCAACTTAGGCTTAGATGAGTTTGATGAAATAGAACAAGAACACAAACGCTTAGCCAATGGCACAGATCTAATTGAACGTTGCCAAGCGGGCTTGCATTTATTGACCGAAAATGATGATGCTAATATCGAATCACTACTCAATAAAGTGGCCACTATTGCAGATACGCTTCAAGGCTACGATGAATCACTTAGCCCGATTAGCACGATGATCAATGATGCATTAATTCAAGTACAAGAAAGCGCTAGCGAAATTGAGAGTTATTTAAGTAGTTTAGAGCTTGATCCTGAACATTTCGCCTATTTAGAAAAACGCCTATCAATGGCAATGCAATTGGCGCGCAAGCATCATGTGAGTGCTGACAAGCTAGCGCTACATCATCAAGCGCTTATGAGTGAATTAGCCGAACTTGCTGACGATGAAACTAAATTAGATGAAATAAGACAACAACTTGCAGACACCAGAAATGCTTATCTAACCAATGCACAAAAACTCAGCCAAAGCCGCAGCCGTTATGCCAAGGAATTAGATAAGTTAGTCACTCAATCTATTCATGAACTCAACATGCCTAAGGGTAAGTTTACCATTCAGATTAATCATAATCCGCACAACATTTCAGTTAATGGCTGCGATAACATTGAGTTTATGGTGACCACTAACCCAGGACAACCATTGCAACCGATCTCAAAAGTCGCCTCTGGCGGTGAGCTATCGCGCATTGGATTGGGGATTCAAGTGATCACGGCGAAAAAAGTTGCCACTCCAACATTAATATTTGATGAAGTTGATGTGGGTATTTCAGGTCCAACAGCCTCTGTCGTCGGACGCATGTTACGCAGTCTTGGCGAGTCAACCCAAGTGTTATGCGTCACCCATTTGCCGCAAGTTGCGGGTAATGGTCATCAGCACATGTTTGTGAATAAATTTAATAAAGGTGGCAACACAGAAACGACCATGCAGGCCTTGGATAAAGAGCAACGGGTGAATGAACTTGCACGCTTATTGGGTGGCGATGTCATAACCGAAAACACCTTAGCTAACGCCCGTGAACTATTGCAATAATCGTTACGCACTTATAAAAAGTAAATCAATATGTTAACGTAAAGTTAACATGGATTTACGGATAAATCATAATGATCAAAGTAATAAAGGGCTTGGGTGTTGTTGTCGGACTAATTTGCAGCTTATTAGTATTTATTGTTGTCTGTTTAGTGGCCATTAACGCTACAGACAGAACAAAGTCACCTAACACGCTTTTAGTTGAAACTTGGTTAAAACAACAATCGATTGACCCTGCCCAAAATGGTTTTGTATATTTGCAAGCTTTTAGCGGCACTATTGAGGATGTAACGGCTAAAGAAATGGCCACGACATTAAGTTTCAATGATGAAGAAAATCAACTATTAAGCGATTACAAAAAATCGTGTTATCAAACAGATGTAGCAAGCTGTAATGAATTTATTGAAAAAAATAACGATAGTATTTTACAAACAATTAAGGCACATAAAGCCAATATCACCCATTATAACAAGCTGATTGAAATGCCTTATTGGCAAGAAGATATTCAGTATTTAACACCTGAGAGTCTATTTAAATGGTTACCACTACTTAACTTACGAGCAATCAGTGAACTTAGCGTTTTAATCAACTTTGATGGGGCCCCTAAACTTAATGCCAATGAGGCCTTGTTAACATTTTTAACTACAGATGCTCAATTCTGGAATATGGTTTATCACTCATCTCGCTCTATAGTCAACCATATGATTGCCGTTAGCGTCATCAAATCTCAACTTAACTTTGCCAGCACTGTAGCTAAGACACTCGATAGCGCATTTGTAAATAAAGTCACAACTTGGCAAACGCCATTCGAATTAACTAGCAACGATTTTGAGAGAGTATTTTCCGGTGAATGGCAGTTTGCTCATAATGTCAGAGAACAAATGCTAATTGAAGTGCATTCTGATGAAGTCGCCTTTTATGAAAAATGGCTAGCAGATGCTTTGTACAAGCCCACAGACAGTGACAACCTTATGGCTGAGTATATTGTAAGCTTAGTAAAGGAACCGGTTTCAACGAGCTCTGCTCACACGGTCATAAAGCCTGATTACTGCTCTCTTGACAATTATATAAAGCAATTATGGATGTCACGCTACAACCCGATTGGTAAACTATTTAACTGCACAGTTTATGAAACAGATTATAAGCAACGTTTGACTAATATCAATACTGAGTTAGAGCAATTGCGCACTAATCTACTTACCGGAACATCATCTTAATAAATTCACTTCGACTGATTTTATTAAATGCCGTTAGCAAAAAAGAGCACAAATGGGCTCTTTTTTGTTTTATAAATCTTTATATATAAAGTGCTTAACCTGAAATCGAGATAAAGATGAGGAGGTAATAAAAGTGAACTTATTTTGCCACCTCGCGCGCTAAACTTATTATTTTAACAAGATTCAGCATCTTGCTACTGAATGCATCGATAACAAACCTATCAACTCAGTGAGGAAAACAAAGGACTTTTTGATAGTCGTTTGTTATCCAAAATTCAGGTTACTTATAAATAATAAACCGCAAGTTGCACCCCGATTAACGAAAATACACCCGCTAATACGTCATCAATCATTATCCCAAAACCACCATGCACTTTGGCATCGAGCCATCGGATAGGCCATGGTTTAACAATGTCGAAAAAGCGAAATAATACAAAACCAAGTGCTAACCACATAAAACCTAAAGGGGCTGCAATCATGGTGATCATCAATCCAACAACTTCATCCCATACAATAGCACCATGATCGTGCACCCCCATGTCCTTAGCAGCTTTTCCACAAATATAGAATCCAGCAAGCATGCTAATACAGGTAATGATCAGGTAATGGGTTAAGCTTAATTGTTGCATCAAAAGCACTAAAGGTATCGCAGCTAAAGTACCAAAGGTACCCGGCGCTTTTGCTGCTTTACCACTGCCAAAGCCTAGTGCCAAAAAGTGTATTGGATGGACTAATGACAGCTTTTTAACAAATTTATCTTGGGTTAATAGTCTCATAATATTCACATTAGAAATGTACAAAGCCACGTGAAATGAGGTTAAATTCCTGGCCATCATCGACTAATTTTAATTTATCACCAGCACAGATTTGACCAATTTTAACGAATTTCACCCCAGCATGGATCAAAGCAGTATTAATTGCACCGCGCTGTGACTCAGGTACAGTAAATAACAGCTCATAATCTTCCCCGCCAGTTAATGCATAACTTAAAGCATCTTCACGGCTGAGGTTGGCTTTGATTGATTTTGATAACGGAATTTTATTTACATCGATTGTCGCTCCCACTTTCGATGCCGTTAACACATGACCAATATCGGATATTAAGCCATCAGATAAATCAATAGCACTTGTTGCAAGCGTTCTTAGTGCTTGACCTGCCAAGACTCGAGGTGTGGGGTAATAATGTCGATTAATCAGGTATTCTTTATCTTCAGTATTGACACTTTGGGCACCTCTGAGAATATCAAGACCCAAGGCTGAATCACCTAAAGTACCAGTGACGTATATCCAATCGCCATTTTTGGCTCCAGCACGAGTCAAGGCAGTGCCTTTTATCACTTGGCCATTAATGGTGATACTGATGCTGCGCGGTCCCCGAGTCGTATCGCCGCCGATTAAGGCTATACCGTAGTATTCGGCAATCTCAAATAAGCCTTCACTAAAGCTGGCTAACCAGGGTTGATCAACGCTAGGTAGTGTGAGAGCTAAGGTAAACCAAGCAGGTTCCGCCCCCATAGCAGCAAGATCAGAAAGATTAACCGCTAACGATTTGTACCCTAAAGCATGGGCGGGGATGTCGGCTAAAAAATGAACCCCCTCAACGAGAGTATCACAAGAAATCGCAATGGATTTATTGTCTGCAGGATTCACTAACGCACAGTCATCGCCGATGCTTAATTCAACATCGCGCCTTTTTTGGCCTTTATTGCGGAAGTAATGTTCAATGAGTTGGAATTCTTTCACATTCAGTCTGGTACGGAAAACCGTCCACCTTAATTTTGAAACCATTAACAACAAATGAAAACGGTATCCGAAGATACCGTTCTGGTGTTACTTATGCTTCACTAACTTATCAAGCAAGCCGTTAACAAATTTGTGACTATCTTCAGCACCAAACGCTTTCGCTAACTCGATACCTTCGTTAATCGCCACTTTAAACGGCACATCTTTACGGAAGGTCAACTCGTAAGTTGCCAGACGCACAATGGCTTTTTCTACTGGTGACACTTCTTCAAAATTACGATCAAGATGCGGCTTTAATAGCTCATCAATTTGCGATGTTTTTGATGCTACACCAGTTAACAACTCACGAAAATAAGCGACATCAACACCGTCAGTGTTCTGTTCAGTTAAAAACTCATGTTCTACGTCAGCAACTTTGTTTTTACTTAACTGCCATGAATAAATGGCTTGAACGGCTAAACGGCGGGCCTTACGGCGCTCTGAAGGTTTCATACTTTTCCTACTATTACAGCTGTTGTTCTAGTTGTTGCAGTACATTAACCATTTCAAGCAAACTAAGGGCTGCTTCGCCACCTTTATTGCCTGCTTTAGTACCTGAGCGCTCAATAGCTTGCTCAATGGTATCTGTGGTTAATACACCAAATGAAACAGGAAGATCATACTCTAATGCAACTTGTGCAAGACCTTTATTACATTCACCAGCAACAAATTCAAAATGAGGTGTTCCGCCACGAATGACAGCACCTAATGCAATGATACCGTCAAACTTGCCACTTGCTGCAACACGCTTTGCGGCAAGGGGTAATTCAACTGCACCAGGGACGCGAACAACAGTAATGTTGTCGTCACTAACCTGGCCAAAACGCTTTAATGTGTCTATTGCACCATCAAGCAGACTTTCAACTAAAAAGCTATTGAATCGCGAGATCACGATCGCCACTTTGGCATTTTTCGCTTCGATATTACCTTGAACTACGTTCATTCTATCTTACCTAAATTAGCTAAAGCACCCGGCTCGGGGCAAAAAGAGGCGTTATAATATCACAGCCAAAAGCCCTGAGCGCTATGCAATTAATGAAATTGTTAAATTTACCACGAGCTAAAATTATTCAGCTATATAATCAGTCACTTCTAAACCGAAACCCGACAGTGAATGGTAACGTTTTGGTGAGCTTAATAAGCGCATAGTCGTAACACCTAAACTCGACAGAATTTGCGAGCCTACGCCAACACGACGAGATGTTCCTTGCCACATTGCTGGCGCTGGAGATTGACCATTGTCTTCAGCTTCGAACGCTTTGACTTTGGCCAATAAGTTACTTGTATGTTCATCATTACCCAGCAACACTAAAACACCACCTTCTAAAGCAATCCTTGCCATGGCTTTTTCTAATGGCCAACTGCGCTTTTGATCACGTTCAGAATGCAATAAATCATTGAAGGTGTTTTGTAAATGAACACGCACCAAACAATTTGATTTTACTTCATCTTTAATCAAGGCGTAATGTAATTGATTATCAATAGTGTCTCTAAAGGTCACCATAGTAAACTCACCAAAACGAGTAGGTAATTTACACTGAGCTTCGCGAACAACTGTGGTTTCGTTGGTATTACGGTACTCAATCAAGTCGGCAATAGTGCCTATTTTAATGCCATGTTTTTCACTGAATATTTCTAAATCCGGACAGCGAGCCATAGTGCCATCTTCGTTTAATATTTCAACTATCACGCCTGACGGTTCGCATCCTGCTAAGCGCGCTAAATCGCAACCGGCTTCGGTATGGCCAGCACGAGTTAATACCCCGCCTTCTTGCGCCATCAATGGAAAAATATGTCCAGGCTGAACCAAATCAGAGGCTTTAGCATCTTTAGCAACGGCAGCTTGAACTGTTACAGCACGATCATGGGCTGAAATACCTGTGGTCACCCCAGTTGCTGCTTCAATTGAAACCGTAAAATTAGTTGAAAACTGGGCGTTATTGTTGGTCACCATTAAAGGTAAGTTAAGCTGCTGACAACGCTCTTTGGTCATGGTTTGGCAAATTAATCCGCGGCCATAAGTGGCCATGAAGTTGATTGCAGCTGGCGTCACTTTATCAGCGGCCATAATCAAATCGCCTTCATTCTCTCTGTCTTCATCATCCATCAAGATAACCATCTTGCCTTGACGAATATCTTCAATGATTTCTTCTATGCTATGTAGCGCCATTGTCAGACCTTTATTGATTAAGTATTCGATTTAAACCTTAGGCATTAAATCTGTTTATACCGTGTGTTTTTATACTTCGGGTACTGGGTACGAATGATATTTTACGGCAACAACTAACGCAAAAAACCTGATTTAGCGAGTAATTCCATGGTCACGCCCGATGAAGGCTGTGCATGGTGAGCTTCTGGTTGCATTAATCGTTCTAAATAACGGGCAATTAAATCCACTTCAATGTTAACGCTATCACCGACTTTCAAATGCACCAGCGTAGTTTCGCCCGCAGTATGAGGCACTATGGTTAATCTGAAGCGATGACCATCAACTTCATTGACGGTTAAACTAACACCGTCAATGGTAATCGAACCTTTGTGAGCGATGTAACGACTTAATTGCGCTGGTGTTGATAGCCAAAACTCAAGCGCTTTACCTCGATAAGCACATTGCTCTACTTTTGCGATGCCATCCACGTGGCCGCTGACCATGTGCCCACCCAACCTTGTGGTTGGCGTAACCGCTTTTTCAAGATTAACCTTTTGGCCGACTTGATAATGACTAAAACCGGTTAACGCGACAGTTTCAGCTGATATATCAGCAACATAACCATCACCTAAACGTTCAACAACCGTTAAACACACACCATTAGTCGCAATGCTGTCACCTAGCTTTACATCGGTTAAATCTAGCTTACCGCTAGCAACCGTTAAGCGAATATCGTCACCTTTTCGATCAATTTTACGTAATGTGCCAAGGGCTTCGATTATCCCAGTAAACATAATGACTCACTTTTTGCTTATAAACTTTGCTCTTGCTCGGGTTTTCGCCTAAGCACTCGCACATTAATACGATTGATTATATCTAAGGATATATCGCTTATCTTGTCCAATGCTACGCTCATCGATTAATTGCAACGACGGTGTTTGATCCATCGCACTGTAATCGGGTAGCTGCAACATATTACGTCCATGGCTGCCTAAAAGTTTAGCAGCCTGATAAAGCACTACTTCATCAGCGAGACCTTGAGCAACAAATGCGCCGGCTAACGTTGCCCCAGCTTCAACTAATACGCTATTGCTATGCTGACCTAAATACGTTAGCAAAGCTAACAAAGGGATTCTACCTGACGAGTCACACTCTAATTGCAGAAAATCAACGTGCTGTGGAAAGTCAATTTTGACCTTGTCAGAATATGCACAGCCTGAAACCAGTAAAATAGGACTTTTAATCGAAAATAACTGCTGGGCTGACGTTAATCTAGCTTGGCTATCAAGCACCACCCTTAAAGGCTGGAATATGTCTTCTTGCGTATGATAAGTGGTTAATTCACCGAGCGCTTCATAACGGACATTTAAGCTAGGGTCATCAACAAGAATAGTTTCAACCCCAGTGATTAATGCGCAATGCCTAGCTCGGTACTTTTGCACATCTGCCCTGGCAGCGTCACCGGTAATCCACTTTGACACTCCATTCGACAGGGCTGTTTTACCGTCTAAACTGGCGGCTATTTTCACTGTCACCCAAGGCAAGCCAGTTTTCATCCGCTTCATGAAGCCCAAATTTAGCGCATAAGCTTGCTCTGTCAGTAATCCGATATCAACTTGAATACCTGCATCACGTAACATGCTGATACCGCGGCCAGCAACCTGTGGATTGGCATCGGTAACAGCAATAACAACTCGAGCGACCTTGGCATTAATTAAGCCTAAAGCACAAGGTGGTGTGCGGCCGTAATGGCTACACGGCTCAAGAGTGACATACGCGGTAGCATCTTGTGCCGAAAAGCCATTATCGCGAACCATTTTAAGCGCATTGACTTCGGCGTGGCCTTGGCCTGCACGCTGGTGATAACCTTCACCGATAATCTGACCATTGGCGACAATGACGCAACCGACACAAGGATTTGGCCGAGTGGTATAACGACCTTTCTCGGCGAGTGCTATCGCACGGCTCATCATTTGAATGTCGAAGGTAGAAAAGTTAGCCATATTAGGTAATCTCTTATTGCTCAGATGCCGTCATAAAAAGATGATATTTTTCGCCATTACTTTTGTAATTTGGCAATGGCCTCACCAAATTGTGATACATCTTCAAATGCTCGATAAACTGATGCAAAGCGGATATAAGCCACTTTATCAAGGTTCATCAACTGTTCCATCATAAGATTACCAATCATTTCAGAATTAACTTCGCGTTCGCCCGTTGCGCGCAGCGTTGATTTGATTTTAGTCAATGCTTGTTCAATTTCATCGATTGATACAGGACGTTTTTCAACGGCACGCAGCATGCCGCCACGGAGCTTTTCTTCATCAAAGGGTTGCCGAGTACCGTCACGTTTAATCACTCTGGGCATCACTAATTCTGCACCCTCAAAGGTAGTGAAACGCTCATGGCATTCGGTACATTCCCGGCGGCGACGAACTTGGTGACCATCAGCCACTAATCGAGAATCTATAACTTTGGTATCGGTCGCGCTACAAAAAGGGCAATGCATTGAGCCTCCTGCAGAAAAAAACAAAATGGCCGCTAACAATTAGCGGCCATTAAAGTTTATCCTATTTGTTGAGCAAGGTTAACCTAAACCTTTTCAACAGACATCAAGAGACGATTAACCGTATACAGGGAATCGAGCACATAATGCCAACACTTGACCTTTCACTCGTTCAGCCACTTCGGCATTAGATGCATCGTCAAGAATGTCACAAATCCAGCCGGTTAACTCTTTCGCTTCTGCTTCTTTAAAGCCACGACGAGTAATTGCTGGTGTTCCAATACGAACACCAGAGGTGACGAACGGTGAACGTGGATCATCAGGTACTGAGTTTTTGTTCACGGTAATGTTGGCATTGCCCAATGCAGCATCTGCTTCTTTACCCGTTAAATCACGGCCAATTAAATCAACCAACATTAAATGGTTTTCTGTACCGCCAGAAACAATTTTGTAACCACGATCTAAAAACACACTTACCATAGCTTTGGCATTTTTAACAACTTGCTGTTGATATACTTTAAACTCTGGCTCTAATGCTTCTTTAAATGCAACCGCTTTACCGGCGATAACATGCATTAAAGGGCCACCTTGGCCACCAGGGAATACCGCTGAGTTCAACTTTTTATATAAGTCTTCATCATTAGCAGCAGAAATAATAATACCGCCACGTGGACCAGCCAATGTTTTATGGGTTGTTGAGGTCACAACGTGTGCATGAGGCACGGGCGTTGGATAAACATCTGCAGCCACTAAGCCAGCAACGTGAGCCATATCAACAAGCAAATAAGCACCAACTTTATCAGCAATTTCACGCATTTTAGCCCAATCGACTATGCCTGAAAATGCCGAAAAACCGCCGATCATCATCTTAGGCTTGTGCTCAATAGCTAAGCGTTCCATTTCGTCATAGTCAATTTTACCTGATTCGTCGATGCCGTAAGGAATGATGTTGTAAAGCTTGCCGGAAAAGTTAACTGGTGAACCGTGAGTTAAGTGACCGCCGTGGGCTAAGTTCATACCTAATACAGTGTCACCTGGCTTTAATAGCGCCATAAATACCGCACTGTTAGCTTGTGAACCAGAATGAGGCTGCACGTTGGCATATGTGGCACCAAATAATTCTTTTGCGCGTTCAATCGCTAATGTTTCAACCACATCAACGTATTCGCACCCACCATAGTAACGCTTACCTGGATAACCTTCAGCATACTTGTTAGTTAACTGAGAACCTTGCGCTTCCATCACACGTGGACTGGTATAGTTTTCAGATGCAATCAATTCAATGTGTTCTTCTTGACGACAAGTTTCATCTTCAATGGCTTTAAATAATTCTGGATCATAATCCGCAATATTCATCGCTTTCTTCAACATGGTAGCTCCAACATCATTATCTATATAGTAGGGTTGCGGCGTATTCTACTCTGCAACGATAATGATTTACAGTATAAACAACATGAAATTCACTGTGTTCTGAATACAAAACGATTCATGTTTATGCCAATAGACTGGCAAATTTTAGATCTTATGTGGCCGAAAAAACACTCAGGAGTAAATCACACAATTGCCTGTTGAGTTCAGCCTATAATACAGTAGAATTATCATCATCTTTATTGACAATTAGACAGTATTATTATGGCTCAGTTTGTATACAGCATGCTTCGTGTGGGTAAAATTGTCCCGCCTAAAAAGCAGATTTTAAAAGATATTTCATTAAGCTTCTTTCCTGGCGCCAAAATTGGTGTGCTCGGCTTAAACGGTTCAGGTAAATCGACATTACTGCGTATTATGGCCGGCATAGACACTGAAATCGAAGGTGAAGCGCGCCCAATGCCTGGACTGAAAATTGGTTATTTACCCCAGGAACCTCGCTTAAATGAGCAACAAACGGTTCGCGAAGCCGTTGAAGAAGCCTTAAGTGAAGCTAAAAATGCCCTAACCCGTTTAGATGAGGTTTATGCGGCTTATGCTGAGCCCGATGCTGATTTTGATGCCCTCGCTAAAGAGCAAGGTCAACTAGAAGCTATTATCCAATCTCAAGATGCCCACAATATTGATCATATTCTGGAACGTGCAGCAAATGCGTTACGCCTCCCCGATTGGGATGAAAAAATAGCTGTACTTTCTGGTGGTGAACGCCGACGTGTCGCAATTTGTCGCTTGTTACTTGAAAAGCCTGAAATGCTATTACTTGACGAACCGACCAACCACTTAGATGCTGAGTCAGTGGCTTGGCTAGAGCATTTTTTACAAGAATATACTGGCACAGTCGTGGCGATTACCCATGACCGCTATTTCTTAGATAATGCTGCAGGCTGGATTTTAGAGCTCGATCGCGGTGAAGGTATTCCATGGCAGGGCAACTACTCATCTTGGCTTGAGCAAAAAGACGCCCGTTTACAGCAAGAGTCTTCTACCGAAAGCGCTCGTCAAAAAACCATAGCTAAAGAACTAGAATGGGTAAGACAAGGTGCCAAAGGTCGTCAGTCTAAGGGCAAAGCCCGTATGGCTCGTTTTGAAGAACTCAACACTAACGATTATCAAAAACGTAACGAAACTAATGAGTTGTTCATTCCGCCAGGGCCACGCCTTGGTGATAAAGTGATCGAAGTAACTAATTTAACCAAGTCATATGGTGACCGCGTACTGATTGACGACCTAACCTTCACTGTCCCCAAAGGGGCAATTGTCGGTATTATTGGTGCTAACGGTGCCGGTAAATCAACCTTGTTCAAAATGATCTCAGGTGATGAACAACCGGACAGTGGCGATATATCTGTCGGTGAGTCGGTTCAAATCGCCTCAGTAGATCAGTTCCGCGATTCAATGAATGATAAAAATACTGTCTGGCAAGAGATATCTGGCGGTCACGATATTATGCGTATCAACAACACCGAGATATCGAGCCGTGCTTATGTTGGCCGCTTTAACTTCCGTGGTGGCGACCAGCAAAAAATCATCGGCACCTTATCGGGTGGTGAGCGCAACCGAGTACATTTAGCCAAATTATTGCAAGCTGGTGGCAACGTATTGCTACTCGATGAACCCACCAACGATTTAGACATCGAAACATTGCGAGCTCTCGAAGAAGCCTTATTAGAGTTTCCTGGGTGTGCAATGGTTATTTCTCATGACCGTTGGTTCCTCGACCGCATTGCAACTCATATTCTGGATTATCGAGACGAAGGCAAAGTGAACTTCTATGAAGGTAACTATACTGAGTATTCAACTTGGTTAAAGAATACCTTAGGAACCGATGTCGTTGAACCTCATCGATTAAAATACAAGCGTTTAAACAAGTAACCTAAACACTTGCACACAAATGGTTAACAATTGTTAAGCTTGAGTGATAGTGTTGAAATAGAAGTATCGAATAAAGCAGAGCCCTAAGCTCTGCTTTATTATATTAGCTCGTATGTGAAAGGTTATTATTGAGAATGCTCTGTAGAAATATCAACATGTGTCAAAAAACTGTCAATTTATTGTAAGTAATGCACTAAATCTGTTTGTAAAGCCAAAATAACTTCAGTATCATAAAATATTAATGGATTATTTTACTCTTTGCTGATTACACTCAGCGCATTACAGAGTGTCGATGGTTCTAGCTTGAAGAGAAATTTAATGGAGATATCAGTGAGATACGGTTCAATCAGCCTTGCTTTATTGTGCTTATACGCTAGCAACTCATTTGCGGCACTCGAAGTCATTACCTCGTCAGAAAAGCAGACCCTCAATAAGATTGAAGATCAATATGATATTGATACTCTGCTGATCACAGTTAACGACAAGTTCTCACAGCTTAATAAAAAAGCCTACGACATAGAAAATATAAAAAAAACGATTGTTGCAGAACAAAATCGATACAACGAATTAATTACAGAATTACCTAAGGTCATTCGAGCCAAAACAGCGCTTGCAGATACCTATAAAAAAATTGAAGACTCTGTCAATCTAGTCGATGAACTGACCCTTAAAGCAGAGCAAGACAGTAAACTTCTGGAAACTGAAAAAGTCGAAATACTGTCTGAATATGAAGTAATAAATAATAAACGCACAACTAAAAGTCAGCAATTATTTAAACTTAAAACCGATATCACGAATCGTTTAATCGCAGACTTGTCAAAATCAACGAGTACTTTGCCAGTCAATATCAATGGCTCTACTGAATGTTCAAAATACCAAACTATCGCAGATTGTTTGAAAGAGTCTAAAAGCAGCATTTTATCTAATACTCGCAATGAATCACCATTTTTAAACGATAAAAGTGTTTTATTGTCATATGAAGTGCTTGATGCCAACATGAATATGAAAGGCGATCTTCACTATAAAGTCGCGATGAAATTTAAACCTTCATATAACAACAAAATCGACACTATACTGAATGAAAAACTAGGTTTAGTATCGGCGATGGTGACGTTAATCAGTAATGTTCCAGCTGATTGGTATGTAAATGGCACCAAGGTGGGTACAGGTAAAAAACTGTTTCACGAGATCCCTTTAGGTAAACATGGCATTTTAGCTTCATACCAAAATCAAGATAAATCAAGTGTCGAAAACATTGAAGGTAATGGAGTATTTAACTACAAATTCAATGAGGTTGCTTCTACTCAAAAAGTCAGTAACAAACCTAAAATGGACACGGCTGAGGTGAAAAACGTTATCCTTAAGCAGGCGCCTAAACAAGTCCAGCCTTCAGTACAACAACCCAAAGCTAAGTACACTCTATTCTCTGACCAAACCAGTATTAAGCTAAGTGACGATGATGCCAAAAAGAACTCATCAGATAACAGCTACGAATATTTTATGGGTGTTGCCCCAGCAAATAAAAAACAAAACATAGAGTTTACAAATGAACCCGTTAATAAGTAATGGTTATATTGCAGGCTTAATGAAGATCTTGCTCTAGCGATGAAACCAACACTTAAATAAAAGCCATATCAACTGATATGGCTTTTTTGTGACGATTAATTGTTGCCCCCCTTGCTTCATATGCGCCTTGTTACAAAGAAAATCGAAAGATTTACATTACTTTACGCTCAATTAAGCAAAAATAATTACAATACCCAAACATCAATCACCGGCTAGCCATTAGCCAATGTCGTCGCGCAACGACACCTTCCATTATTGTTTATAGAGATGTGTACTCAGATGATCAAAAAACTTAGCCAATATCTTTTTTCAACTACCATATTGATTATGGGATATGTTGGATTTGTTCACACAGTTGACGCCGCGCCCAAGGCTATGCACGCAGAAAAAGTTGTGCCTGTTATCACAGCCATCGTTGAACAACATGAGCTTTCACAATCAATTACCTTAATAGGAAAGCTTGTCGCGACTCACTCAGTAATGATAGCCCCGCAAGTTGCAGGCAAAATAGATAATATAGAAGTCACATCCAATCAATACGTCAAGCAAGGGCAAGCATTACTGACGCTTGATAACCGTAAAGCTAAAGCCAGCGTGACCGAAGCCCAAGCTTATTATCAAGATGAAGTTCGCAAGCTTAACGAATTTAACAAGTTAATCCATGTTAACGCCATTACCCAAACTGAAATAGAAGCGCAAAAATCGACTGTTGATATCGCTTTTGCCCGACTAGAATCAGCCAAAACTGACCTTGACTACCATACATTAACCGCGCCCTTTTCGGGTAATACCGGCCTAGTCAATTTCAGTCGCGGAAAAATGGTTACCATTAATGAGTCTCTATTATCACTTGATGACTTGTCTGTGCTTCAGTTGGACTTACAAGTGCCAGAGCATTATTTATCACAACTCAGCACGGGAATGTCAGTCAAGGCGACCAGTAGAGCTTGGAATAAAACCACCTTCACAGGCAAAATTATCGCCATTGACCCTCGTGTGAATTCAGCCACACTCAACCTCAACATTCGCAGTCAGTTTGATAACCAAAAGGGTCAATTAAAGCCCGGTATGATGATGTCAGCTACGCTAGTATTTCCAAGTGTGTCATCACCAATAGTGCCAGTACAAGCTCTTGAATATTCAGGTACAAAACGGTATGTCTACGTGATCGATAAGCATAATATCGCTACTCGTACCCAAGTGATGTTAGGCGCAAGAATTAAAGACCAAGTCTTACTGGAATCTGGTATCAACATTGGTGATCACATCGTAGTTCAAGGCTTGGTCAACATGCGTGATGGTGTCAAAGTGAAAGAGTTAGCGACTCAATCGGAAACGTCTCCTGTGCAACAGGAGCATAAATAATGTGGCTAAGTGATACGGCGGTTAAGCGCCCTGTTGTTGCGATTGTATTAAGTCTGTTGCTGTGCGTATTTGGTTTAGTATCTTTCTCCAAACTGTCAGTGAGAGAAATGCCCGACGTGCAAAATCCTGTCGTAACAGTGATGACCACTTATAGCGGTGCATCGGCGACGATAATGGAAAGTAAAATCACTAAAAATCTCGAAGATGAATTAACAGGTATTAGTGGTATTGATGAAATCACCTCAACGACTCGAAATGGCATGTCACGTATTTCAATCAAATTTGAGCTGGGTTGGGACTTAACTGAAGGCGTAAGTGACGTCCGTGACGCCGTAGCAAAAGCTCAACGTCGCTTACCTGATGAAGCAAACGATCCTATTGTATCGAAAGATAATGGCACGGGTGAGCCATCAATTTACGTCAACTTAAGCTCTGAAAATATGGACCGAACTCAGCTGACCGATTACGCCCAGCGAGTATTAGAAGACCGATTTAGCTTAATTACTGGTGTGAGTTCGGTTAATATTTCTGGTGGCTTATACAAAGTCATGTATGTGCAGCTAAAACCGCAATTAATGGCCGGTAGAAATGTTACCACCAACGACATTATCAGTGCATTAAATACTGAAAACCTTGAAACACCCGGTGGTGAAGTTCGCAATGACACGACCGTCATGTCAGTCAGAACGAAACGACTCTATTACAGCCCAGAAGACTTTAATTATCTAGTGGTTCACACCGCAGATGATGGCACACCGATTTACCTTAAAGATGTCGCAAGCGTGTTTGTCGGTGCAGAGAATGAAAACTCGACCTTTAAAAGTAACGGCATTGTTAACTTAAGTCTCGGCATAGTGCCACAATCAGATGCCAATCCATTAGACATCTCGACGCGAGTACAACAAGAAGTCGATAAAGTGCAGAGTTTCCTGCCAGAAGGCACAAAACTGATTGTTGATTATGATGCTAACGTGTTTATTGCACGCTCAATTAATGAGGTATACAACACCCTGTTTATTACTGGGGTACTGGTTATCCTGGTGTTGTACATTTTTATCGGACAAGTGCGCGCAACGCTTATTCCTGCGGTGACGGTTCCGGTATCATTAATTGCTGCATTTATAGCAGCATACAGCTTAGGTTATTCAATTAACTTATTAACCCTAATGGCACTGATTTTAGCTATTGGACTGGTGGTTGATGACGCTATCGTAGTCGTTGAGAATATCTTCCACCATATTGAGCAAGGTGAAGAACCGATCCTCGCTGCTTATAAGGGAACGCGCGAGGTTGGCTTTGCGGTTATTTCCACCACACTAGTTTTGGTAATGGTGTTTTTACCTATTTCATTTATGGATGGCATGGTTGGATTACTGTTTACCGAGTTTTCGGTGATGCTGGCGATGTCGGTGCTGTTTTCATCACTTATCGCCCTAACGCTAACGCCAGTAATGAGCAGTAAACTCTTAAAAGCCAATGTGAAGAAAAATCGTTTTAATATTGCTATCGATAATGGGTTTGCCCGTATGGAGCGAGGTTATCGTAGACTGGTTAAATGGGCATTACGCTGGCGTATAGCAGCACCGCTGATTATCATCGCCTGCATTGGTGGTAGCTACATGCTGATGCAACAAGTCCCTTCACAGCTGTCACCACAAGAAGATCGCGGCGTGTTATTTGCGTTTATTAAAGGCGCCGAAGGCACCAGTTATAATCGTATGATCGCCAACATGGATATTGTTGAAAGTAGATTGATGCCACTGTTAGGTCAAGGTGTAGTGAAATCATTCAGTGTTGAAGCGCCGGCATTTGGTGGTCGAGCCGGAGACCAAACAGGATTTGCCATCATCCAGCTGGAAGATTGGCAAGATCGTGACACTAATATTAAACAAGCACTGGCATTAATCGCTCAAACCTTAAAAGATATTCCCGATGTGATGGTACGCCCTATGCTGCCAGGATTTAGAGGTCAATCCAGTGAACCGGTGCAGTTTGTGCTCGGAGGCTCTGACTATTCGGAGTTATTCAAATGGGCTCAAGTGCTGCAACAAGAGGCTGATGCAAGTCCTATGCTTTCAGGGGCTGATTTAGATTATGCGGAAACAACCCCAGAACTGGTTGTTACTGTTGATAAACAGCGAGCTGCTGAACTCGGTATCAGTGTGGAAGAAATCTCCACCACATTAGAAATTATGTTAGGTGGACGCAAAGAGACAACGTTTGTCGAACGCGGTGAAGAGTATGATGTCTACCTTCGTGGTGATGAAAACAGCTTTAATAGTATCACTGATCTTAGCAAGATTTACTTCCGCTCAAGCAGAGGCCAACTCATTACCCTTGATACTGTCACTCATGTTGAAGAAGTCGCCTCGCCACAAAGATTAAGTCATACCAATAAACAAAAATCGATCACCATCAAAGCCAATTTAGGTGAAGGTTATACCCTTGGGGAAGCGCTAGACTTTTTAGAGCAACGCGCAATAACATTGCTACCCAGCGATATCTCTATTGCTTACACAGGTGAGTCAAAAGATTTTAAAGAAAATCAATCCGGGGTAATGATAGTGTTTGGTTTAGCATTGCTGATTGCTTATCTAGTATTGGCAGCTCAATTTGAAAGTTTCATCAACCCAGCGGTGGTAATGTTTACCGTTCCTATGGGCATTTTTGGTGGTTTTATAGGTTTAGTGCTTACCCATCAAGGGATGAATATTTACAGCCAAATAGGCATGATAATGTTAATTGGTATGGTCACTAAAAACGGGATTTTAATTGTCGAGTTTGCCAATCAATTACGCGATCGAGGCTTATCGCTGGACAATGCCATTATTGATGCATCAGCACGTCGTTTACGGCCGATATTAATGACGGCATTCACCACATTAATTGGTGCAATACCGTTGATCGTCTCTACCGGCGCAGGGAGTGAAAGCCGTATTGCTGTTGGAACTGTGATATTCTTTGGCATGGCATTTGCGACCATGGTAACTTTATTAGTGATCCCCGCAATGTACCGACTTATTTCTTCGTCAACCCACTCTCCTGGGTTTGTAGAAGAACAACTTAATAATGCTATTGCCGCTCAACAAGCGCAAAAGCCTTAATTTTTCAGGTGTAATAATGACAACGCTTGCCGTATTTGTAGATGTGCAAAATATTTATTACACCTGTAAGCAAGGTTTTGGTCGTTCGTTTAATTACCGAGCCTTGTATAAGCAGTTATCGGCACGAGGGAACATTTCTCATGCTATCGCTTATGCTATTGCGCCAGCTGATGATGGACAGGTAAAGTTTCAAGACGCGCTAAAACACATTGGCTTTAACGTAAAAACTAAGCCCTATATTCAGCGTAGTGATGGTTCGGCTAAAGGAGATTGGGATGTGGGGATCACCATCGATATGCTCGAGATAGCGCCCACGGTAGATGAAGTTATTTTACTCTCTGGTGATGGTGATTTTGATTTATTACTCAAAAAGATAAACCAAACAACCACATGCTATACCCACGTATTAAGTGTTGAGCGCCTCACAGCAAAATCTTTAACCGATCAATGCCAACAATTTACCGCTATCGAAGCACCATTATTGATCTAGATAATATAAAACGTAAGCTTGTGCCAATCAGCGATACCAAGTGACCCTTGCGTGCTAAAAACCTCATTAGCCACAACTTAGCGCCACATTACTGTAGTCCATTACAGCAACACTGCATAAGTTCTAACACAATAGAATAGCCGTATAAATTAACAAACCGATGCAGTTTAACTTCAATGATATTGGTCAGTATCAAATGGATTTAAGCCAGGTTAATTTATCAAATATAAGAATACAGTAACGGGTGCCGATTACGCTTATCGGTAATCGAAAAAATTTATATAACAAGCGCTTAATCACTAAAAGTTCACAGAATGGACTGATGATGAAAAACATGAAATATCACTTTATTGCTAGAAGTGCTATTATTGCCTTGCCATTACAGGACTGTTCGATAAAGGATTATATGTCGTCAACATATCAAAAAAATGTACTTTTTGATTGCATTTTACTGCCAAAATATTCTGGCTTATCAATACATTACTTATTTTTAATATTAATGACTATTGTCAGTTTCCTTTCTATACACAATACCGTGGCACAACCATTATCAATTACGCTAGCCGCTGAAGATAGCTGGCCACCCTTTGCTGATGAATTTGGTCGAGGTATTTCCCACAACATTATCCGTCATGCTTTTGAGCAAGTTGATGTTAACATCTCAACTATTGTAGTCCCTTATGCTCGCGGATTAATTATGACTGAACGAGGCTCGGTTGATGGCGTATTTAATGTTACCAGAGAGCAAAGTACAATTGACCGATTTGTTTTCGGTAATGAACCTCTTTTTACCATAACGGCTTCTTTTTTCTTTGCCAAAGATTATCCTACGGTTGCAAAAAATAAATGGCAACTGCCAACCCAAAGCACCATAGGTATTATCAATGGCTATGAGTATGGAGATGAATTCACAACACTGGTAGAAAAACGAAAGCTCCAAGTTATCACTGTAGATAGCCAACGCCAATTAACTAATTTGTTACTAGTGGGCAGAATTGACTCTGCTATCATGTATGATCTTGTTGCTGACGTTTACATCAAGCGGATGGGAGTTAACAATGATATACAAGCTAAATTTAACAATCATACCAGTAAAATATTTGTCGCTTTTTCTAAACTTAATCCGCAATCAAAACACCTTAGTGAGTTACTCGACAAAGGACTAATAGCACTAAAAAAACAGGGTAAATACCAGCAATTACTTCTGCCCCTAAATGATTAATAGCAACACAGTAAATAACATAAGGTCATAGTGTAATGAGTCGTGTCCCTGCGCAACAACAATACAGCCCAGTGCACTCTTTTTCAGTACAAATTTATTATGAAGATACTGACTTTTCAGGAGTGGTGTATCATCCAAATTTTTTGAAGTATTTCGAACGTGCTCGTGAACATGTTATTGGTGCAGAGATCCACAGCCCACTTTGGCAACAAAAACAATTGGGTTTTGCTGTTTATCGCAGTGATATGTTATGTCACGATGGCGTTGAATTTGCTGATATTATTGATGTACGCACTCAATTTTATTTTGAAAGTAAGTACCGTACAGTGTGGAAACAGGAAATATGGCGACCTAATGCGAAAAAACCAGCAGTGACGGCAACGATAGAAATGGTCTGTATGAACCAGAAACGTCAACTTGCGCCCATGCCGACAGAATTAATGACCCATCTATCCAAGGGGATTTAAGACATTAGCGCTATAGATAACAATTTATGGCTGGTTAATTTGAGCAGAGCTGATGAGTGGGTAATTAAGTTGCGGATATATGTGCTCAAACTCACTGGCAGTAAATGGTTTAGCAAAATAATCACCTTGAATGGTATCCACCCCAAAATGATGTAATGCTTCCAATACTGTCTTAGATTCAACCCCTTCAACCGTCACTTCAAAACCCAGATTTTTAGCGAGATCGATACTCGTCTTAACAATTTGCTTTGCCGCTGGTGAAGTTTCAAACTCATCTAAAAAGGCTTTATCTATTTTCACTTCATCAACGGGTAAATGACGCAAATAAGCCAAAGAAGAGTGGCCAGTACCAAAGTCATCAATCGCAAGTTTAACCCCAATATCGCGTAATTGATTTAAGGTCACAATGGTTTGTGCCAGTGATTTCATTAAAACACTTTCAGTGATTTCAATCGTAATCGATTCGGCTGGCACCAGATATTGAGCTAATTTGCTTGCAACATCAGCGGCAAGATTGGGATTATCTAAATCAGTAGAAGATAAATTAATGGCGACATTAACGTAAACCCCTGTGTTGCGCCATTTAACTTGTTGAGCTAGCACGTTATCTAACACCCAAGTACTCAAAATATTAATCATTCCAGTTTGTTCTGCTAATGGAATAAACTCATTAGGCGAAATTAATCCCAAACTGTCATGCTGCCAACGAATTAACGCTTCAACCTGCTTACAGTGACCACTTTTTAAATCTAACTTGGGTTGGAATACCATAAACAGCTGATTTTGCTTTAACCCTTTAGGCAAGCCATTGATAATTAATAATTCTCTGTATTGGGCTTTATCATCATCTTGATCATAAAATGCCATGGCTTGCTTTAATGTTTTGGCTTTTTTTAATGCCAAATCTAAGCGGCGCAGCATCAAACTGACCTCGGCATGATGTTCACTTAATGACAATACACCCAATTGTATTTTGATACTGATGGGTTGCTGTTCAATTTCAAACGGTTTTTGTAATTCACTCTTGATTTCAAGCAGTTGCTCAACTGTCAATTTTTGGTGAAAAAACAATAGAAACTCATTTCCGTTCATTCGAGCGATAAACTGTGCTTTGCAATTAAGGTTATCGATCCGCTTCGCAAACGCTTTAAGAAATTTGTCGCCAAATAAAAAACCAAACAAATCGTTCACAAACCGAAATTGTCGAATATCTATCAGCACTAACATGCCGTCTGACATGGGCATTTTAGACAACATTTTACGTTTAAAACCGACACGGTTAGCTAAGCCAGTTAACTTATCTCGTTCGGTACTAAAGATGCTTGATTGATGTAAGTCGTGAAGAACGTTAATGAGCGGTTTTAATGAGGTTGAAGTTGAAGCTGAGTCTACGTTGAATGAATCTTGATTAAGTAATTGTAATTGCAACGAATGAGTCAATTGTTGAATAAAACGATGCTGACGCCAATAGAGAAGTGCAACGCTACACAGCAAGATCGCCATAATACATAACATCGTTATCAAAAAGTAATTCATTAAGTCTTCATCATGTTGCAATTTTAATCATCACAGTATTCAACGCAAAAATACATCACTAATATTAATCATCTGTGTTTGACTCATTTGATAATATCAGTGAAATAAGCACAACATACTACTATTCGTAACTTTGCTTAATTGAATGATACATATCAATGAACTCATCACTGGCAAGATCTTCTGCAGTAACAGGCAAGCCTCTTTGTGCAAAGACGCCCAATCTTTCAGCTAATTCTTCACCGGCACGCAGTTCACCCGTGTAAAATGCAGCCGAACGGATAAAGTCGAGATAAGATACTTTTTCAGGCATGTAATGAAGATCAGCCCATCGTTCGACCACTTCCATTACCTCAGGAGCAAAATCCCATGTTTTTAATACGGCGCGACCAATAGGGCCCTGCATCTTACGCACTAAACTGCGTAAATCATCAATTCGGCTAAATAACTCAGGATGAACTTCCGCTTCGGTTAATACTGGTAATGCACCAATATTATGCACTAAACCAGCTAGAGTAAGCGTATCACGGTCTAATTTTTTACTCGGGTGACGTTTATTGTACATCTCTAACATGGCACCGGAGGAAGCTGTCACTTCAATAGAGGTTTTCCATACTTCATCCATCACCTCCCACACCATTTCGTTAGTGGAGATAAATAACTGCTCCATGGCAACAGATGTGGTAATAGATTTAATTTGTACTAAACCAATACGACTCACAGCGGCATTAATATTTTCAGCTTTGTTACCACGAGAATATAAAGCACTGTTGGCAACTTTGATAATGCGCGCTGAAATAGCGGCATCTTGACCAATAATGTCAGCAACTTGCTTGAGGCTTGAATCTTGACGAGACACGACTTCTTGAACACGCATGGCCACTTCGGGCAGTGTTGGTAAAACTAAAGCATCATCTTTAAGCTTTTTTAATAGTCCAACCAAGAGTTGATGTTCCGTAGACATGAGGTCTCCATAAATAAATAGCCACTGATGTTGGATTATATACCCAAAGCGATAACATTTGCGATTACTCAACTAACGAGAAGCCAATTAATTATATCGTTCCGTTAAGCTTTGTCGCTCGGTAACCAGATTAGTAGTTGTAAAATACAACCGACCTCACAAATTCTAAGGCTATATTTGTCCCCGCTAATATCCTTAAGTAAGCTTCGGCCCTTGAGTCATACACTATTTAACTAGGTCGAGTAAAACCATGTTTAAACCTGAATTATTATCTCCCGCTGGTACGCTTAAAAATATGCGTTACGCCTTTGCTTATGGTGCCGATGCTGTTTATGCAGGCCAACCTCGTTACAGTTTACGAGTCAGAAATAATGATTTCAAAATGGAGAACCTTGCTTCAGGTATTGAAGAAGCTCATGCCCTAGGGAAAAAATTGTATGTGGTGAGTAATATTGCGCCGCACAATGCCAAACTCAAAACCTATATTAAAGACATGGAACCTGTGATTGCAATGAAACCCGATGCGGTGATCATGTCAGATCCGGGGCTTATTATGATGGTACGCGAAGCGTTCCCTGAACAAGTAGTTCACTTATCAGTTCAAGCAAACGCCATTAACTGGGCGTCGGTCAAATTCTGGCAACAGCAAGGGATTAAGCGAGTCATATTATCGCGTGAATTGTCACTTGATGAAATTGAAGAAATTCGTCAGCGGTGTCCAGATATAGAATTAGAAGTGTTTGTTCATGGCGCATTGTGTATGGCATATTCAGGCCGTTGTTTATTGTCTGGTTATATGAATAAACGCGATCCTAATCAGGGAACCTGCACTAATGCATGTCGCTGGAAATATGATGTTCACCAAGCACAACAAACTGAGAGCGGAGATATCATCCCTGTGACCCCCACAGTTCAGTTTGAAACCCCAACCTTAGGTTCGGGTCAACCCAGTAGTGAGATTGTTTTATTACAAGAAGCCGGTCGCCCTGGCGAATATATGCCAGCGTTTGAAGATGAACATGGCACTTACATTATGAACTCAAAAGATTTACGCGCTATTCAACATGTGGATCGTTTAACCAGAATGGGCATTGATTCATTAAAAATTGAAGGTCGTACCAAATCTTTTTATTATGTTGCGCGCACTGCCCAACTTTATCGTCAGGCCATTGAAGATGCTGCTGCGGGTAAAGACTTTGATCGCACTTTAATGAACAACCTTGAAGGCTTAGCGCATCGCGGCTATACCGAAGGTTTTTTACGTCGTCACGTTCATGATGAATATCAAAATTACCAATATGGTCATTCTGTAAGTGATAGTCAGCAATTTGCTGGTGAATTTACTGGCAAACGAAATCCACAAGGGTTAGCTGAAATAGACGTCAAAAATAAATTCTCTGTCGGCGACAGCGTTGAAATAATGACAACTGAAGGTAATTTTGTTATCACTATTGAAGCATTACTGAATCGCAAAGGTGAATCTATCGATTCCGCTTTAGGCTCAGGACATTTTGTGTTTCTCGCGCTGCCAGCAGATATTAACATCGACAAAGCCATGCTAATGCGTAATTTACCTGAGGGGATGGATACTCGAAACCCTCATCAATCTGTTTAACCTGAGGTTTTATGGCATTAATCATTGACGATAGCTGTATCAATTGTGATATGTGTGAACCTGAATGCCCTAATGAGGCCATCACTATGGGTGAAGATGTATATGAAATTGATCCCGGATTGTGTACTGAATGTGTGGGCCATTACGACAAACCGACCTGTGTGTCAGTTTGCCCGATTGATTGCATCGATCCCGATCCAGAACATAAAGAGTCGCAAGACGAGCTGCTAATCAAATATGCTAGGCTCACGGGTAAGTCACCCAATTAACACTGACAACGCATGTTAATCATACAGTAGTCAGCATAAAGTGAATGAGCGCCGATTGGCGCTCATTCACTTTGAGTCATTTAGCGGCACAAGTCATGCTCAAAAATCATTGCAATCATAAAGACTTACTCACCTTCTGAGTAAATTAAAAAAGATGATAAATTTCATTTTGTTATCTTTATTTATGTGTTTATTTGCTCTGTTCTAAAATCATTACATTAAAATAGTATCAGACTAATTGAGCGAGCTTAATCTGTGGTACAACTTGCATTATCGGACATTTTTTCTATGTCATTTTGTGTGTTGAGTATGTTGCTATCTTCGGGTTGTAATTGAAGTGCTTTTTTGATCATCTCCATTGCCCTCTGTTTACAACCAGACACAGACAAACTGTAAGCGTAATTATTTAAATAAGCGCCCTGTTGCTCAGGCTGTTGCGCGCTATAATTTAATCCCTGTTGATACCAAAAAGTAGCCTTGGCGTTATCTATTGCTAAATAATAATTTCCAAGCAAAAAATAGCTTAGCCAATAGTCAGGCCATTGTCTGGTGGCATTTTCAAGCGCATTTATGCCGGCAGTACTTTCGCCAACGCTGAGCAAATCTTGGGCGGCGCTGGCGTAAATAAACCGGTCGAAATGTGAACTCTTGATATCCGGCGGCACAACAGCCAATAACCAATATTGGCCTCGCAACCAGGTGCGTTCAAATACTTTAAGTTCCGCGATACGGTTTTTATGGCTGCCAGAATGGAGCACTACCTGCTGATTATTAAGGTCATAGCCAGTTACCACTGCGTAATGCCACATGGGATACCATGAGGTTGATAAATTTTGTAGCACTATGACCGGAATGTTGTCACTGACCAAAGACAGAAGTTGGGTCAAGTTGCCTGATTCAGCATAAGCAAGCAGCCCCTGTTGACGGGCGGCGGCCACCATTTCAATTTGCAAGCTGCCTTGTAAATCAGGAATAAACAGTGCTGGTGCTATTTGCTGAGGTGTTTTGGTTAGCCCATAAAAATTGAACACTTCTGAGAGTGTTGTAGGACCACAGAAGTAATCCTCTTGAGGATAAAAAGGAACCCCAGTAATTTGATGTTTAAGGGAAATATCGGGCGGATTAGCTAATAACATGGCTGTCTGGGGCGGAACCGATAGACAGCCACTGAGAAATAAACAAAAGCCAGTAATACCAACGGCTTTTGTGAACCAGCTTATGTGACTCATACTTGAAAATACGACCTAGTTAATGGGCCTAATAAAGGAAAACACATCGGTAACGCCCACCAAATCGAGAACCACTAACACCACTAATACAGTGACCACAACTCCTACTACGCCACCAGCAGCTGCAGGCATATCATTCATTTGGGTGTTTAATTGGTTTAATTCCTGATCCGTCATGCTGGCGATCCGCATTTCTGCATCCTCCATACTAACGCCAAGTGCTACCAGTTTATTTTGAACGTCAACGTTACTCAGCATTGCAATGACTTGTTGTTTATTATAAATATTTTTCTGCTGAACGATAACCTGCTCTGAGGAAATAACCCCAGCGTAGGTGGTCGAAATACAAGTCAAATAAGCTAACATTACTGTGGCGACTGCAAGAACTTTTTTCATTGGATTTCCTTTGATTGAGCAAATGTAAATATCTTATTAACAGTAGAGTTAATGCTGCGTAATAACAAGGTATATCGAGATTATACCTACTTTGGTGACACTTAAAT
>NZ_JACJER010000160.1:0-8872 GCF_014164185.1 Shewanella sp. SG44-6
GAGGTCCGGCCGGTAAAAGTGTTGGAATTAGCCACTTCGAGTATAACTAACTGAATAATAAAGATTTAATCAACCAGCAACTCAAATGACATTGGTTTAACCTGCTTGGTCAAATCCAGCTCAAAGCTTCCCAATCTGCCCAAGTGCTCGGTATGGTACGGCGAGAATGCGGCCATGAGGTCGCGGGTGATATTGTGGCCCTCCGACTTCAACTGGTTAAACACTTCCGTCATCGCGTTCACGTTGTATAGGATTGTGAAGTTCGCCAGCAAATGATTGTATTTCACGATTTTGCTTTGCTCATGCTTTAGGTTAGCGGGAATTTTTCCGGCATTCGCAAAAAACAACCAACGTGCAAACTCGTTGAACTCCTCACTCTTACAGGTCGCTGCCTGGATCGTTTTGCGTAGATCAACATCGGTGATGTATTCCAAAAGGAACATAGTTCTGACCACTCGCCCGAGTTCGCGGAACGCAAAATACAGCTTGTTTTTCCGGTTCTTGGTGCCGAACCGGCGCAGGATTGTCGAGGCGGTAATTTTTCCTGCTTTAACGGACATAGCTGTTCGCATCATATCCGCATAGTGCTTTTCAATGAGGTCCCACTTGATAGGCTCTTTGAACAAGGACTGAATATGCTTAAGCACCATAGCGCGGTCAGGCTTGTAGAAGCTGAGATCTTTGATATTTCGGATACGCGGCATGAGCTTGATGCCCAGTAGGTACGCCAGGCCAAATACCGGTGTTGATTGCGCCTGCGTATCCCCGTGAACGGTGTCTGGATTAAAATCTGATTCGTCGTTGAGCAGACCGTCCAGGATATAAATCGCCTCGTAGACACCACAGGGGATAAACCGGCTGAACAACGCAATGTAGGTATCTGAGACGTGGTAATAGGCAATGCCGCCATAGCTGCCGTAACGAATATGGTATTCCGATAGTAAATTATCTTCGTAGAGATCCCAGAGCTTGCCATCAGCGGACACACTGTTGCCCGAACCCCAACACTCAATGAGCCGGTATTTCTTGTACTCGCTGTTGATCTTAGCAATCGCTTTATCGAGACGGGCTTCCGTAGTGCGCTTTAAGTTAAGCCATGCAACTTGCTTGCGCGACACACCCTGCACGGATCGCACGGTTTCGGTAGGGCCAATATTGGTGCCGTAACAAAACACCGTCAGAACAAAACGTAACACCGGGTCGCTGATACGTGACTCGAAACCCGACAACGGGCCAAAATGTTTGTTCAAGTTCAACCATTTTTCGACATTAATGATTACATCGAGCAGGTTGATCTTGTCCAAGCGATCGCGCAAGAGCGCTCCAATTTCTTCGACCTCTGGCGAAGGTTGATCCGGTTTTGGTTTACCGATAATCAGGTTCCCGTTTTCTATACGGACCAGTTCATCCTCTGGAAATTGGCTATCAGCTTTCTGGCAGCTCGCCTCCATGGACTCCTTCAGTGTTCTTGCAAATTCAGTATCACCGGCGATAAGTCCTACCTCCTCGCAATAGGTAGGCAGCTGAGCCTCGTATTCTTCCCAGGTGATCATTTGCTCCCGGTAATCATCGAAGGTTTCACTGTAGGGAATGAACAAGTCACCGGTACTCAGTTCTTCGGCGATCCGTTCAAACACACACAGCTCAAAACAGGTTTTATTGACCTCGGTGACTTGCGCTGATTTAGTCGATTTTCCTGTGACCAGTTTCCACCAGCTTTCGCGAATCCAGCGAATGTTGATGACATTTTTGGAGGATGGATCGTTTGGATCACTTTGAATGGACAGGAACTCGGCGCGCCGTTGTTTGTATTTCAAAATAAATTGAAATGCATTCAGCAGATCCTTGTCTTCCGTGGACGAAGCCAGATTGAGTATTTCAATCGTGCGAAACAACGTTGATCGCTGCTTTTTGTAGAGTTGAACCATGAACGGCAAGTAGTTGTTACCCGCGAACGCCATGTAGTGTTCACACATTTGCAGCAACTGATCGCTGTTCTTTCCCAGGACAGGATCAAAAGCTGACACCGATTCGGGTTTATCCAAATAAACCTTGACCGTTCCAGTCAGCACAGAAATCAAATGATCAGTTTGCTTTTGATGGTCTGCAAGGTATTTCTCCAACAGTTTCTGCGCCGAGCGATCCATTTTTAACAGCAGTTTGATAAAAATATCGGCGGCATTATCCAGGGTTCGTGCGTATTGGTGCCGGATTAAAACGATGACCAGAGCGAGTCGCTTGTTCAGCTTTAGCTTCATCAATTCGGCGTAATCCAGGGCCTTGGCCTCGTCGATAAACTGCTGGTGTTTCACCGGTGGCAACCCCAAATCCGCAGGCAGTAGTGTTTGCAGGGAGGTCAGCCATTCCAGGTAGTGGATGTACACATGGATATTGCGAGGAGTTGGGCGTTTCGGTTCATTTTTCAGCGTGCTCCAGCCAAAACCATTCGGCCCGGTGCTGGAACGGAGAATATCCGTGATGCACTGGCGACTTTCAGCCGTCAAAAATTCACACAGTTGACCGTAATACCGGGTGTTGACTTCCGCTCTGGCTGTTTGGCAGATTCGCTCAAGCACGCTGAACGCTGGCAACTCGTATCGCTCCTTGACCAAGTATTCCAACGTGACATTGATGATATCCGGCAGGGCTTCTTTAGTTGTTGCCGCCTCTTGCGCCCAACTCTTTGTTAATCCGGAGGTCTTGGCTGCATCGTAGGGTTTTATATCGAGATAACGTCGAATCAGTTTTACATGACGATCCTTTGCCCCTGACACGTAATAGGTTTGAAGATCCTTGAATGATGCTCTTGAACGACACTGGCTTTTGATGTGTGCGATGATGACGTTTGGAGTTTCACCCAATGTGACAAATCTGCCTAATCGTTGGGTCGTCTTTAACTGGATTAGTAATCCCAGAAAGGAAGTGCTCGCCCGTTTGCAATGTTTCACAGCAAACTGCTGCTCTTCCGGTGTCGGTGTGTAGACATCCCCTAACTCGACATGCGTGATATCTGACTTGATCCGCGGATAGGCTGTCTGGTAAATGGCCGCCATCGATCCGCTACTTTGTTAATGGCAGTTTCAGTTGGGACAGTTTTCGCAGGTGGGCTAGTTGCAGGTTTCTGGTCGCCATTTGGTTTTCTCTTAATTTAGTCACACGTCACTCAGCGCCGGATCAATAACGTCCGTGTCCTTGATTGGTTGCGCCGAAGCGAATGGTATGCCCCCTAAGAGAAGGCATACCAATAGCGTTTTTAGGATGTTGTCTTCGTGTGAGTGGCTTGGAGCCGATGAGCAACCTCATCCCAATTAATATTATTGAAAAAAGCATCAATATATTTACCGGCAACCGCGCCAAAGTCCATGTGATAAGAATGTTCATACATATCCATGACCAACAACGGAACTGTGCCTACCGGGAAATGTGCGTGATCACCCATCCAATAATTTTCCAGCTTATTGAAATGCGTGTTATACCCCAGAACAACCCACCCGGAACCACCGCCCAAGCCTTGAGCGATTTTGCGGAATTCGGTTTCCCAGCGATCAAAAGTACCAAATTGTTTTGCGAAAGCTGAGCGTAATTCACCATCGGCTTTGCCATTACCGCCCAGGTTATCAAAATATAATTCGTGCAAAATGACCGAGCCTGTGCGAATCAAATGCTCCCGCTTGAGATCATTGTAGAGAAACGCTGGCGTGTCGGCGTTTGCGAGTGCCTGACTCAACTGATCATTCACCGCATTCAATGTTTTTACCGAACCGCTGTAATTGTTAGTCCAATGCGACTCGATCAAATTGGCAGAAAGGCCTTTTAATTTTGCGGCATTGAAGGATAAAGGTTTTGGTTTTATTTCGGTGATCATCCAATTTGCTCCTTTAGGTGCTGCCTGAGACGACGATTCAGCTGCGCTAACATTTGATGCCGATGCAATAAGCAACCCTGCGGCAGCGGTCGCACTGGTAGCCAGGAAATCACGTTTGTTTTGGTTAAAATCATTCATTGGTTTTCCTCCGTTAAGTGTAAGCAATGAGTTCGAGCAGATCGAAAGATGACTTAATTAATCCCCATTAACGACACCGCAAGCCCAACAAGCGCCGACATGCCAATCACCTTCATCACATTCATTTTGTAACGAAATAATGCGATACCCGCTGCAACAGCAATTACCGCTGATATCCATTCAAACCGCCCATCAAAGCCTTCTGGCCACAAAATGTGGTAACAGAAAAACAGGGCGAGATTCAAGATCACACCTACCACCGCCGCCGTGATGGCCGTGAGTGGCGCAGTGAATTTCAAATCATTGTGCGTCGTTTCAATAAAGGGGGCACCCGCAAAAATAAAAATAAACGAGGGCAAGAAGGTAAACCAGGTGACAATGGTGGCGGCTACTGCGCCAGCGAGAAATACCATGTCGGTGCCAAATACGGCTTGTACATATCCCCCAATAAAACCGACAAAGGCCACCACCATAATCAGCGGCCCTGGTGTGGTTTCACCGAGCGCGAGGCCATCGATCATTTGCGTGGGCGTGAGCCAACCATAGTGGCCGACCGCACCCTGATAAACATAGGGCAATACCGCATAGGCACCACCGAAAGTGAGTAGTGCCGCTTTGGTAAAGAACCAGGCCATTTGTGTCAGTGTGTGATCCCAACCGAAATAACTCCAAAGTGCAAACAGCGGAACAGCCCAGAGTAATGCACCGGAGATCAAGATCATGCTGAAACGCGACCAGCGGAACATGGCGTGCGCGGGCGTGGGTGTGTGATCATCGAATAACGCGGTGCCGAAGGATTTATCAGCCTTGCCATGGCCACCGCCGCTGTTGAAGTAGTCAGGTAGAAACCGCCCACCCAAATAACCAATCAGTGCCGCTGCAATCACGATGTAAGGGAATGGGATATTGAGTGCAAAAATGGCCACAAACGCGGCGGCAGCAATCGCCCACATCACATTATTTTTCAACGCGCGTGAACCAATGCGATGGGCGGCATGCACGACGATGGCAGTCACCGCCGGTTTGATACCGTAGAACAAACCGGCTACCCAACTTACGTCGCCGTAAGCGATATATACCCACGAGAGTCCAATCAAAATGAAGAGTGATGGCAACAAAAACAGCACACCCGCCACTATACCGCCCCAGGTACGATGCATTAACCAGCCAATGTAAGTGGCAAGTTGTTGCGCCTCCGGACCAGGCAACACCATGCAGTAATTGAGCGCATGCAAAAACCGTTTTTCGCTGATCCAGCGCCGGCGCTCCACCAGCTCCTGGTGCATGATGGCTATTTGGCCTGCCGGGCCACCAAAGCTGACAAACCCGAGCTTTAACCAGAAACGGAAGGCTTCCCAAAAACTGACCGGCGCAGGCGCTTCAACCGGCTGGTGAGCTATTAATTCGGTGGTGTTACTCATGGTGTGTTTCCTTATCTGTAAAAGCAGCCAGTAAGGCATCGAAGACACCATTAGCCGTGGCGATGAGTTGATCGTCGTCATGAATACTGTTGCGCAATCCCCACAGGATTTGCTCCAGCCCACTGGCTTCACTGGGCTGGATACCCCCTACGTCCAGAAAATGCACCAAGGCTCCCAAGCGCGTTAAGCCGGGGTGATCGAGCCTAAAACTGTCAAGCAGAACCTCAAAAGTGACCTTGCCATTCAGGTGAGTGAAACTGGCTCCGTCAAAATCAAAGCCCAGCGCATCGGCGGGACAATCCTTCGGTGCTTGCAACCACACAAAGCGAGCCTCCGGATCGATAAAACGGCGGATTAGCCAGGCACAGGCAAGGCGATCCACCCAGGGGCGTTGACGGGTTGCCCATAACCGCCCGCGATAGAGGCTGATATCCAACCGTGGGATTTCACCGGTGTGCTCATGGGGTTCGTTGGGCGATAACTGGCGATTGAGCTGAAGTTCAAGCTGTTGCAGCGCCTGCTGGGTTTGTGCCTGCGCTTCACCGGGGAAAAAATCCGTTGCGGCGATAGCGGTGAAGTTTTTGCGCAGTTTACGCAGCTGTCTGGTTGCTTCTTGCAGGGAACTACTGGCCAATTCTTTTATTGGGGGCAGCTCGTGTAAAAGATGGGCGTAATCATCCTGACGATCAAACAGGCCGCTGAATTGGCCAGCATCTTCGGTATCGACCAGGAGCACATAGGCTGAGCCTTCACTTGCCTCTACTTCTTGCAGCAAGCCATCGAACAATTGCTGATGTTCTGGTCGATGGGGAAGCAGATAAACGCCGTCACGCAATACTGCTGCACCGGAGGACTTGAGGGTTCGCCATACCCGCATACGCACTGTCGCGTTTTGGGTGGGCAGGGATAAGATCAGTAATACCCATTTCATATATTGTAGATCTAGTTACACAAAGGTAGGAAAATCTACAATATTTTATCGATGGTGTAAAGCGGCCAGAATGATCCATGATCGTGGCGGTAACATTACCAGCTTTGGTATTTGGGTTTGGCCCGATACATTGATTCTGCCCCGAATG
Source organism: Shewanella sp. SG44-6 (assembly GCF_014164185.1). Lineage (NCBI taxonomy): Bacteria > Pseudomonadati > Pseudomonadota > Gammaproteobacteria > Alteromonadales > Shewanellaceae > Shewanella > Shewanella sp. SG44-6. The sequence continues at coordinate 6,504 of NZ_JACJER010000160.1, forward strand.
TTGACCGAATCATTCAGCATCCATCAGGGTTGCCATCTTCTCCATTAAGATAATTGACGCATTATTGCTGAGCTGCTGGCCTTCCTCGATATACTCCCAGACGGTGGCATCGCTCTTCCAGCCGCCTTGTTTCTTGATCAACTCAAAATCCACTCGCTCACGCGCTGCCGATGTGGATAACCCTCTACGGAAACTGTGGCTACTGAGTTCAGGCACAAAATCAAACTCACAGGCTTGCCCCAGCGTTTTGAGCAAAGCATTGACCGCACCTGGAGCCAGCGCTTTTTCCTGAATGTGATCCCAGCGGTTGGTGGGACGAAACACCGGACCGTTGGTGATGCCCGCTGCATCTAACCAAGTTTTCACGGCGGTAGCCGGACAACAAGCGGCCTTTCCGTAAGGTAAAGCTCGCATTAAACCCATGCCTTGCTGGTCGGTCTTGGAGCGCGGCAACCGGATGAGTAGCCCCTCCGGCTCCCAAACCAGATCATTGACCTGAAGAGCAACCAGCTCACTGCGACGCAAGGCGCCGAAGAACCCGGTGAGTACCAAGGCAATATCCCGGTATTTCTTTTTGTTGTCCGGTAAGTGCCGCAAGTAATTTACTAGTTGGGCGATGTGCTCCAAGCGCAACGCCTTGGCCTTGCGCTTGGGCTGTCCATGGGTGCGGCGAATGCCCTCCATGGTTTTACATACCAGCGGATCACGAACCGGGTCAGTCAACCCTTGGTAGTGGTGCCATTGGCTAACGGCCGTGAGGTGAAGGGCGAGAGTCCGGCTATTCAGCACATCGGCCTTGGCCACCAGGTAACGCACCAGAGTATCCCGATCCGTGGGCAACCGCCCGCCCCATTTTTCGAACTGCCGAATCGCTGAACGGTAGGCCGTTCGCGTGTTATTGGAGGTCGCCGCTTGCAGATAGTGGCGCAGTGAGTCGGATTCTGCCAGCGACGGCAAAACTGATTGCTCACTACGCAATGGCGAATCCGATGTGAGTTTGGGTGTGTAGTTATCCATGGTTATCCCTTTTCTGTGGGTCGCTGGAAGGCACCAATGTACTGGTGTTACAAACATCAATTTTTCATTTCTCACTCATAACCCACGATAACATTCATTATCGAAGGTTACTATTTAATTTTTATTGGCTGCATAAAAGTCAATATATTATGTTATATTACGTGCTATGTAATACGTTACTAAATAATCACCGAGGGAAACTGTCATGGCTCGCGCCGGAATCACTTACTACGATGTCTCGAAAGCCGCAGAGGCTATCAAAATCCAGAACCAGGAGCCTACCGTAGATCGTGTCCGCGAGCATTTGGGAACCGGCAGCAAAAGCACCATTGCACCACTACTCAAGCGCTGGCGGTCAGATAATGGGGAGGTGGTCGATGTGAGCGGGTTGCCGAATGATCTCGTCGAGGTAGTAAAAGCCTTACATGAACGGGTTCAGCAGATGGCCGACCAGCGCATCGCGCAATCCCGCGACGAATTCAAGGCATCGAATGATCAACTCCGGAAAGAATTGACTGAGGCCCGTAACAGCATCGCGCAGCTTACCGACCGCCAACAGGATCTGAACGCCCAGCTATCGCAAATTACCGAAGCAAAAGCCCTGCAAAGCAAGTCCCTGGAAGATGTACGCATTAAGCTAGCAACGGCAGAGGCTCAACGCGACGAAGCCCTTTCACGAACTGCTGAATTAAAGGAAAGCGTTGCAGAACTCAAGCAGGAAAATAAGGATATTCGTGATCACTTTGAACACTACCAGCAACGCACCGCCGAAGATCGGCAGCAGGAACGCGAGCAATTCCACGTGGTTAACCAGGGCCTGAAAGACCAGATTCAAGACCTGCAACACCGGCTCATCCAAGCCGAGTCAAGCGCGTCCGAACTGATAGACACTAATGCGCACTTACAACGACAAACGCATGAGCTCGAACAGGCCAATGCGATGAACAAAAGCACCTTGGATAGACAAGTGGTCGATATCGAGAACTTGGAGCATCGACTTAACGACGCCTCGGCAAAAAGCCGGGAGCAGCAACATAAAAGTGAACAACTGGCGGATAATATTGCCGCACTTACCAGCCAGAAAGCAGATGCCGATAAGCAAGTGGCCGTACTATCCCAAGCATTGGAGGCCACTAAAACGGATCTGATAGTCTCTCAGAATAGAGTGGAAGCTCTGTCCGATGAGAACAGGTTGATTCTTCAGGAAAAAGCGGTGATTCAGGGACAGTTTAAGCAGCTTCAGGATTCGCTATCTCGGTAAGGATTTTATCCAGCCCTTGTCAGAAAAGCTAAATGAATCAATGTCTTATTTGCAAAGTGGCTAATTCCAACGCTTTTACCGGCCGGACCTC
>NZ_JACJER010000161.1:0-8833 GCF_014164185.1 Shewanella sp. SG44-6
TACTACCTTAGTGGCTAATTTACTTTTAGGGCTTTACAGCATAAAAAAAGCTTGCTGATAAGGGCAAGCTCATTAACCTCTGGAGACCATCACATCAGGTTAATTATATGACGCGACAAGATTTACCTTGATAAACCGTCAACGATACTAAGGTTACCTTTGGGTGGATAAATCTTGATATAAAGTTTCAATCCATTTATCTGCAGAGATAAATTCCCAACTCCAATCAGCGTATTTTTCTGGTACACCTTGTTTTTTGATGCTGGCTAAATCGTGCCCTAGTTCAATTTCACCGCGCATCCAATTAATGCTGTCATCTAGCATATGCTTAAATTTAAACAGTGCATTTTTATCGGCTAAATCGCCATGGCCTGGGATCACTTTGGTCTTGTTGTCTAAACGATCCAATATCAAGCTGACGTTTTCACGATAACCCGTCACCGATCCTCCGGCATCTAAATCAATGTATGGGAAACGATCTTTGAAATATAAATCACCCATATGAATAATATTAGCCTTTTGCCATATCACTACGCTGTCACCATCAGTGTGTCCGGGACCTAGGTGGATAATCTCTAAAGTGTCTTGGTTAAAATGAATGGATATATTGTCTCCATAAGTGATAACAGGCAGGGCTGAGGAGGCGATTTTATTTTGTGCTTGAAGACGCTTGAGAACATTATGATGAGCTAAGATTGTACCTTGTTCACCAAAGTGAGCATTGCCGCCAGTATGGTCTGCATGGTAATGAGTGTTGACTATGTACTTGGGAGCACCTGGTTGAATTTGATTCAGTGCCGCGGTAATTTTATCGGCTAAGGGGGCATATTGGTCGTCAATGATCAATATGCCATCACTGCCAGCAGAAACTCCAATGTTGCCTCCAGCACCAATAAACATGTAAGTATTATTATCGAGTTTTTTCGACTTAATGGTCACATCATTAAATTTATCATCAGCCATGGCAGCTGTTTGAGTGAGTGCTAGCAAAGCGAGTGCACTGAGTCCGATGATATGACGTTGAAATCTTAATTTCATTATTATTCCCCATTGCTGTCTTAACAATTGTTTTATTGTTACTAGTACTGCCTAGGTTAACAATTTGATCACATATACGGCAATGATAAATCATACAAAGGTCTAAAGTATCGGTTCGCTAGCTTACACTGGTTCAGAGCACTTAACGCTAAGTATTAAGTGCTCTGATGTCTTAATCCGAGAGAGCTATTTTGGCCAAATGGGTTTAATGCCTAAAACTTATTGCGGCTTAATGCCCGATAGCATGCACTAATCGCTTTAGATTAAAGCACCTAGAAACTACTTGGTCCACGGGAGTATTTTTTGGGCAAATGTATTCGATACTCCTAACCTTATCGCGGCTTTATGGCGCATGAGATACAAGGCTTGGTAACATAATGGTACTAAATATAAGCTAGTTACCGTTGAAAAGGTTAACCCACCAATAATGGCTATCGCCATAGGGGAATAGGGTGGCCCACCGCCGCCAATCTGTGTGTCTCCCATTGCTAAGGGAACTAGCCCCAGTACCGTGGTGGCCACTGTCATTAGTACCGGCCGAAGACGTGTAGTACACACACTGATAATTGTGTGACTTAGTTTATCTAAATCAGGTGTCATTTGATTGATTTGATCAACCAATACAATACCGTTATTCACCACAATGCCCATCAAAATAAGAATTCCAATCATCGACATTACCGACATGGGTGTGCCGGTTAACCACAATGCCCAAAACACTCCCGTTATTGAGAATAGAATTGAGGTGATAATAGCGGTAGGTAACAATAATGACTCAAACAAGGCTGCCATGACGATATAGATCATCGCAATCGCCAAAATCATATTGACGACCATAATTGACTGGTCTTCATCTTGGCGTTCAAACCCACCCCGCAGTGAGTAGCCGTATCCATAAGGGAAGTTGACCGAGTCCATGACTTGAGTGATTTTAGTTTGGGCTTCTTCGGTTGTCATATCCTCAAGGTTTGCGCCAATGGATAATGCTGTTTGGCGATTAAAATGACGAATAGTATCAAATCTAGGAACTACAGTGGCTTCGGCTAAACTGTCAAGGGTGTAGACTCGGTCACCTTGGCGAATAATAGGTAACTGTTTAAGTTTTTCAAGCGAGTTTTGCCAGCTTTTGTCATAGGCCAGTTCAATGCGGAGCTCGCCGCTAGGATCATGGCGAAATGAACGTAACTGCGAGCCTCTTAACGCGATCGCAATATTTGAAGCAATATCACTTAAGGTTAAATCCAGTCTGGCTGCCATTTCGCGGTTTATCACCACAACCACTTCTTGCTGAGCGCCATTCACTTCCGAGCGCACATCAACTAAGCCCTCAATATTGTCGAGTAATGGCATCACCTGCTCACTGATCCGAATGAGCTCTGTTGTCGAGCGTCCGGTTAAGGTCACACGGATACCGTTATTTTCATTGCCCCAGCCAAATTGAGGCGTGGCAATAGAAAACTTAGGAAAGCCTTCGCGGATCATTTTCTTTAGTTCGCCAATATCTATCGGGATGTCTTTTTGCAATAAAATGGTCGATTGCGCATCTTGCGGCGCGTAATAACTGTAAACCGCATCAATGTAAAACTTTTCTTTATTGCTATATAAGTAGGTTTCCATGCTATTAATCATAGCTTCGGTAACCGCTAAATTATGCCGACCCTCTAATTGATAATTAATGTACAAACGGTCATTACCTTCCCCGTCACCCTGATCTTGTTTCACCATGCTTAACGGCAATGCGGTTGACACTAATATTGCTAAGGCAATGACTCCAGAACGTTTTGGCCGCGTTAAAATCCAAGTGAGACTGCGCTCATAAAATCGTCCCAAACGGTTATTGTCTGTAGTGGTTTCGACATCAAAATGAAAGTGATTGAGCATCAATGGGATCAGGGTTTTAGCGACCAACAACGATGCTGCAAGCGAAATACAAATCGCCACTGCAACATGTTCTAAAAAGATGGTTAGCTGCACTTTAACGCCAAAAATATTCGGTAAAAACACGATGGCAGTGGTTAAGGTGCCCGCCAGAACGGCTAAAGAGACTTTATCCACGCCAGTTAACACGGCTTGTTGGTTCGCTTTTCTCTGACAAGTATCGTCAATGTGTGCGGCTTGTTTTTCTTGCAGCACGCTTTCGGTGACAACCACTGCATTATCAATCAGCATGCCGACGGCTAATAACAATCCCATCATAGATAAAATATTTAAGCTGTAGCCTAAAAAGTACATACCGGCCAATGTCATACATAGAGAAATCGGTACAGATGAAATAACCACTAAGGTCATTTTAAGGTTATGTAAAAATAGATACAGCACCCCAAATGATAATACAGCTCCCATCAAACCAGACAACAGTAAGTCTTTTAACGATGATTTAACCCCATAAGCTTGATCTTCCATAATGAATAGCTTGATGCCATTAAATTGCTGATCTTGCTTAACCAGCTCGATGACCTTGAGTACCCGATCAGATACTTCAACTAAATTGGCGCCTGACTCTTTAAATACATCAATTCCCACTGCATATTTTTGGTCTAAATGTCGGCCTTCAATTTTTTCTGGCAAGGCATAGCTCACCATAGCAATATCTTGCAGGCGAATACCCGGTACAATAACCAGATTATTAATGTCATCAAGACTGGTAAACTCACCTTTTGGCGAGACTTGGTACACTCTCGAGTCTTCTCTTAATGTACCGGCACTAATGACAAAGTTTTCCGCGAGTAAACGCGAGCGTAAATCGAGACTGTTGAGGCTTGATGCCACTAATTTATCGGCATCAAGGCGGATTTCAATCTGCTTTTGTTCAACACCATAAAGAGTGACTTTCGACACGCCATCAACGCGTTCAAGTGGCTTGCGTAACTGTTTATCCAATAAATCAAAGGCATTTGATAGTTCGCGCTCGCTTGATATGCGGATAGTGAGCACTGGCATATCGGCAGTTGAGAACTGTTGGATCATCACCCGCTCGACATCTTTTGGAAGTAAATGTCGTACCGAGTCTATTTTCTCACGCGCTTCAAGGCTCTTAGTGGCAACGTCTTCACCCCATTTCATGTTGAGCTGTATAAAAGCCCCATCTTGAGTCGAGTCGGAGCGCACCTCTTCAATGCCGCTCATGGTGGCAAGTGACTCTTCCAGAACTTTAGTTATATCGCGTTCAACTTCTGCTGGGCTAGAGCCTTTATACGGGACTTGCACCACAATTTGTGGAATATCAATCCCTGGAAACATTTCTAATGGCAGCATTCTACTGGCCGCCATGCCAAATAACATGATGGCTAAGAAGAACATACAGGTGGTTACGGGGCGTTTTATGGCTAGCTGAGTGATATTCATGCTGGCGTCTCCGCAGTATTCAGCTCATCATCATTTTGGGTGTATTGTTTGCGGTCAAATAGCGCATATAAGGCAGGAATAACCAGCAATGTGAGCAAGGTAGACATGCTTAAACCAAAAATTACTGTAATCGCCATGGGCGCGCGGACCTCACTGCCATCGCCAATCCCTATTGCCATAGGCAATAAACCTAACGTTGTGGTTAACGTGGTCATCATGATAGGACGCAAGCGAGATTGCGCAGCTTGATTAATTGCCGTGAGCTTATCCATGCCTTCTTGGCGCAGTTGATTGATGCGATCCACCAATACAATGGCATTATTGACCACAATCCCTGCCAGCATAATTAAACCAATAAACACCACGACACTTAAATGAGTACCGGTAATAAATAAACCAATAATGCTGCCTGCTACGGCCATGGGCACAGCAATCAAAATTAATAATGGGTGTAACAAGGATTCAAACTGGCTGGCCATCACTAAGTACACTAAAAAGATAGCCAAAACGAGGGCAATTTTTAATGAGTCAAATGATTGTTCCATTTCTTCATTTTGGCCACCAAATCTGGCTTGAATAGAACTTGGAAATTGCTGTTGAGTCAATATTTGCTGTGCTTGAAGTACGGCTTCACTTAAATCGCCGTAGGCCAAATTCGATGACACGATAGCCACGCGTTGTTGGCTAATACGGTTAATCGCTGACGGACCAATTTGTAAGTCAATGGTAGCGATGGCACTTAACGGAATAGGCTGGGCGCTATTGGGATTAATGATTAATGATTCAATGTCGCTGATCTGATCGCGCTCATTTAATTCACTGCGCACCAAAATATCCACTTTACGATCACGCACGGTGAATTGGCTGGCAATAGTGCCACCGACACGTTGAGCAATACGGTTAGCGACAGTGGGTGCATCCATACCTAACGCAGCAAGGCGAGCATGATCAAAGCGAATGCTGATCTCCGGCTGCCCGTCTCGTAGGGTGGTATTGATGTCACTAAAGCGGTCTGATTCAGACAAGGCTTTTACCAGCTGATCAGCACTTTGCTTAAGTTGCACTAAATCATAACCTGATAACTCAATTTCAAGCGGGGTTTTGAAACTGAATAATTCAGGATGCTCAATCTGCGCTTCGAGTTCGGGGATATTTCTGGCGGTATTGCGCAGTACCTGACTAACCGTAGTAAAGGCTAAAGGATCATTTAGTACCACTTGTAATCTGCCCCAGTTTTCACCGCCTCGAGCAGTATCAGATGTCATTAATCCGCCGCTGCCTGCTTGACTATAGGCATGCTTAACATCCTCACGGTCTTTAATCGATAAGGCTAATTGTTGTAATACCGCATCCGTTTCACTGACTTCTGTGCCAGGTGGTAATAAAATTTCGACATAAAACTCACCTTGATTCATTGGTGGAATCAGCTCAACACCGAGCTTAGGCAATAGACTAGTTGATGCCAGAGTTATCACTAGCGCAATGACAAGGGTAAAGACTTGGTGGCGCAGGACATGGTGAAGGACTCGGTAATAAAATGATTCTACTATGCGGTAGATGACATTAAATCCAGCGCAAATAGGTTTAAGTAATAGGCCAAAAACGCTACTTACAAAACGACTAATAACGATAATAGCGGTTAACAATCCAGCGGGTAAGTAGCTAAATAGTAGCTTAAAGGGAAAGCTCAACACGGCTAATAAGTAATAGCCAATTTTACCTTTACGGCTAGTCGGTTTTGGTTTTATCGCGACTTCTAGCGGTTGCGGCAGACTGGTAAAACCTTGGCGTGAAGCCAGCATAGGAATCGCTGTTAAGGCGACAAACAATGAGGCGAGCAGGGCAAAGGTGACAGTGAGTGCTTGGTCGGCAAATAAAGCGCCTGCGATACCATCAACAAACACTAAAGGCACAAATACTGCCAGAGTGGTCAGGGTTGAAGCAAAAATGGCCCCAGAGACTTCTTTACAACCCGTGACCGCAGCCTCAATTTTACTCATGCCTTGAGATTTATAACGGTCAATGTTTTCTAATACCACAATCGCATTGTCGACCAGTAAACCAATGGCTAATGCAATGCCACCTAACGACATAATATTTAAGCTAATATCAGCAAAATACATCATATTGAATGTCGCAATAACTGAAAAGGGAATTGAGATTGAGATGATAAGTGTGGCAATAATATCACGTAGAAACAAGTAGATAACTAACATCGCCAGTAAACTGCCAAATAACGCAGCTGAGGTCACTTCATTCACGGCACTTTCAATAAATTCAGATTGGTCGTAAATAATCTTTAACTGATTCTGCTCACTTGCTTGGTTAATTTTATCGAGTTCTGTACGTATTTTTTGCGCTACCGCAACAGTATTGGCGTCACCTTCTTTGTAGATCGCCAATTCAATCGATTCTACTTCGCCGATGCGGGTAATGTCGCTGCGTTCTTTATAGGCATCACTGATATCAGCAACATCAGATAATCTGACTAAGGTTTGACCATCGCGATAAACAATGACTTGGCCTAATTCTTCAAGAGAGTTAAATTGATTTAAGGTTCTGACTAAGTATTCTTTATCACCTTGGATCACTTTACCTGCCGATAGGTTGATGTTCTCTTCATTAATTCGGCGCTTAATTTGGTCGGCATTCAGATTGAGTTGGCTTAATTTTTGTTGATTTAATTCAATATGAACTTCTTGTTCTAATCCTCCCGACAACCTAACTGCAGCAACCCCCGATAAGGCTTCTAAGCGGCGTTTTAATTCTTCATCTGCAAAGGTACGCATTTGCTTTAGTTGCTCAGCATCGGCATCAGGCAATGAAAAAGCTAAGCGCATGATGGGGTCAAGATTGGGGTTAAAACGCAATAATAATGGCTTATTAATGTCTAATGGCAGCTCGATAGTGTCGATTTTTTCGCGGACTTCAAGGCTCGCCATGTCCATATTTGTGCCCCATTCGAACTCGAGTACTACATCAGACATACCGGAGCGCGAAATTGAGCTGATTTTGCGTAACCCTTTAACCACGCCAACAGCTTCTTCAATCGGTTTTGAAACCAGCTGTTCAATTTCAACTGGCGCCGCGCCATCATAGGCCGTACGGATAGTGACACTGGGATAGCTTAAATCGGGTAATAATTTTACCGCAAGGCGAGAAAACCCAACCATACCAAAAAGCATCACAGCTAGCATGAACATCCACACAGTAACCGGGCGGTTAACAGACGTATTGATTATCGACATTATCCCGCTCCGTTATCGAATAGCAGCGAAGCTAAGTGGGGTAATTACTTCTACCAAGGCTTGGTCTTTAAGATTTTGCTGACCGCGGATGACGATTTGTTCGCCCGCTTCTACGCCTGATAAAATTTCTACTGTGTTATTTTCACGAAAGCCCAAACTCACTTCTCGTCGCTGGGCCTTAGCGTCTTTAATCACATACAAAGCTTGAGTGTTGTCTTGGTTGATTAAAGCGTTATAAGGAACTGTAAGTACATCTAAGTGGGTGTCGTATTTAAGCTCAACTCGTGTAAACATGCCTGCTTTTAATGTTGCATCTTCATTAGGTACGGCTAATGTCACTTTAAAGGTGCCGCTTTGCGCATCTACAACAGGGCTAATTCGCAGTACCTTAGCATCGATAATATTAGATGTTGTCCCTTGATGTTGTTGAATAATTCTGGCTTGTTGCCCAATACGTAAGCTAGCAAGTTGCTGCTCTGGCAAATGCAATATGCCGTAAAGCTGGTCTTGGTTTACCACATAAAACAGTTCTTGAAACTCTTTGGCCATATTACCGGCTTTGACATAACGTTCGGCAATAACGCCATTAATGGGCGAGACAATTTGGCTTTCCTTAACTTGTAATTCGGCTAAGTCACGTTGCGCTTTCGCTGCCTGTAAATTGAATTCGAGTTTAGCCATTTGATCTTGGCTAATAAACTCTTTGTTATTCATTTTATTTAAACGATTTAGTTCTTGTTGAATAATTTGCACTTCGGCTTCAGAGCGATTGAAATCATAACGCTGACGTTTGGCATCAATTACCGCAAGTATTTGCCCCTTAGTCACTCTGTCGCCTTCTTCAACATTTATAGTTTCAATTATACCTGCAATACGGCTCATCACATGGGATTCCTGTGGTGCCTCCAGTGTTGCTGTCGTGCTGTAAAAAGAAGAAACATTGCCTGTGGCGACGAGTGCTGTTTCAACCGGAATAGCAAATTTTTGTTCTTCTTTTACTTGCTCTTCTTCGCCAGTGCAACCGCTAAGCGCTGCAATACAAAGTAAAGGGAATGCTATTTTTTTCACGTTGATGAACCTATCCATGTGGTACCTGCCAGTATTCTATATGTAGTTAAATGACGTGAGTCAGCTTATGTTATGCCTAAGTAAGTAAACGTCACGTGTTATTTGTTATCAATGTTAATTAACAACAGTTAAGC
>NZ_JACJER010000162.1:0-8749 GCF_014164185.1 Shewanella sp. SG44-6
CGTGATGTCGATTTTTCAGACATCGCCGTAAGACGCTAGGTCGTTGGCTTGGGGTGCGTATTCTACGCTTTCCCGTGTCGGCGTCAAGTGTTTTTTCAAACTTTCTTTTCGCCTTGAATCCAGTGTTTTGAAGCACTTAATTCAACCTAACTCGGTAACCGCTTTCGCTGTCTGCCGTGTCAGTGGATGCGCATTATAGGCAGCTTAAGATTTAGTGCAAGGCCTTTTTAAACAAAAAAGGATCGCTTGGCGATCTTTTCACCAAAAGCGATCCTTTTTCGTATTTTAAGTCATATTATGACTATTTATTGTACTTTTTTAGTGCCTTTACGAAACTGTTCAAGAAAGCTAATGACATTTTTATCATCCCAATCGACATAAGAACGCACATAAGCCACCAGATCACCTTGTTCATTTAAGATAAATGTCGCAGGAATGGTATCCAGTGGGAAAACATCACGTAGTCGTTGTTGCGGATCAAAATACGAGTTAAATGTGGGTAAACCAAGGGATTCTAAAAATGGTTGCACAATAGCCACGGCTTCAGCATCAATCGAAATAGGTAATAGTGCAAAATGTGCAGCATCTAGAGTTTGATCTAATCGGTTGAGTGCAGGAAGTTCTCTGACACAGGGTGGGCACCAAGTAGCCCAAAGATTAATAACGACGACTTTGCCCTTATATTGGTCAAAGTTAACCGGCTCACCAACGATATCGCTAAAATCGACTAGCGCTACCGGAAATGGCTGCGGCAATATATTGATTCGCTCAAGCGTTGAATCAGTGGTTTGCTCAGCCGCAGCTTGCATGCCGGGATATGCATTAACACCACTTGCAATAACCATAAGAAAGAAGCTAGTGAAGATAAACGCAAACCACTGTTTCAAAGTTAATACTCCAATCTGTTATTTAGCCGCTTTATTACGATTTAATAACGCATCTAATTCGGCTTGCTGCTCTGCCGACAAAGTTGTCGATTCTGTTGCTTGGATCCGTTGTTTTCGCACAAAGATAAAGCCAATAAACAGTCCCAAAATAAGTAACCCAAATGGACCAAGCCATAAAAGGTAGGTTTTTGAGTCTAACTTAGGATTATACAAAACAAAGTCACCGTAGCGACTAGTCATAAATTCGATGATGTCTGAGTCTGACTTGCCATTATCTACCATTTTATAGACTTCAAGACGTAAATCTTGCGCAACAGGAGAATTTGAATCGACTAAGTTTTGATTCTGACACTGTGGACAACGCAACTGATGTGCGAGTGACAAGGCCCTTTGCTGATTATCTACTGATTTAAACTCATAGGTATCGACTGGAGTAGCCAATACGTTCAGAGAAAAAAGTAAACTAGTACAAGCCAACATCATTTTAAATATATATTTCATTACGATGCCCCATCAAGTTTTGCTTCAGCTTGTAATTGCTGGATCATCGGATACAAGGTTTGTGTCCAAACCGTTTGGTCAATGGGACCAGCATAGCGATAACGAATAATACCGTTATGATCAACAATGAAGGTTTCTGGTGCGCCATAAACCCCAAGGTCGAGGCCCAAGCGACCATCCTTATCATAGATATTAACTGTGTATGGATCGCCTTGAGTCGTTAACTCTTTAACAGCTAATGCTCGTTCGTCACGATAGTTGATGCCGTATATAGGTAACAAATTACGCTTAGATAACATCATTAAATAAGGATGTTCATATTTACATGCTGGACACCAAGTCGCCCAAAAGTTCAACATCAATACTTTTGCGGGCAAATCTTTCTCAGTCAAGACTTCACTAGGTACTTCCAAACGCTCGAGCTGGAAAGCCGGGACAGGCTTTCCTTCTAATGCAGAATCGAGCACTTTAGGATTGAGAAATAATCCTTGATATAAAAACACGCCCATACCTAAAAATATAACCAAAGGTATAAACAGTACAAACTTCTTCATAATGTCTCCGAGTTAATTAAGCTGTCGCTAATTTTGCTTTTACTGCTTCTTCTGTAGCAACTTGCTTCACACGATAACGTTTATCTGATGCTGCTAAGAAGCCACCAATCATCATAAAGATCGAACCAAACCACAACCAACGTACAAACGGCTTGTAGTTAAGACGCACAGCAAACTCAGTTAAATTAATTGGGTCGCCCATAGTGACATATAAGTCACGGAACAAGCCCCAATCAATACCCGCTTCAGTCATATCCATAGTGCGCACATTGTACTGACGACGGTCAGGTTTTAATAAAGTGATAAATTCATCATCTTTATAAATCTCAATTTGACCTTGTTGCGCAGTATAGTTAGGACCGACGACATTTTTAGTTTCTAAATACTTAAATGTATAACCTGCTAGTTCTTGGCTTATTCCAGGTCCCATGCGTACGCTTTTCTCGATCGAATAATTAGAGACAATTGTTGCCCCCATTACCGATACCGCGATGCCAAAGTGGGCAAAGAGCATGCCGAGCTGACTACGCCCGATTCGGTTAAGACTGATGCCACCCTCTTTATTGCTCACCATATTATAAGCGGCACGGAAAGTTGATAGCATGATCCATGTTGTCGCGGCGACACCGCACATTACCCAAGCATTAAACTGACCACCAGCAACAAATGGCGCCGCTACCCCAACAACTAAAGCAATAATGGCTGGAATGAGTAACTGTCTTTTAATTTCACCGGCTTTAGATTTTTTCCAGCGAATAATTGGACCAATTCCCATAAAGCCAAATAGCACTAACACGATAGGTACAAATACCGCATTAAAATATGGAGGACCAACAGAAATCTTACCCATGCCTAGAGCGTCAATGAGTAAAGGATACAAGGTACCCAATAAAACAGTACCAGCTGAAACAGTCAGAAGCACATTACAAATTAACAACATGGTTTCTTTCGATTTAAGCTCAAATCGAGCTGGGCTACTCATTTCGCTTGCACGGAAGGCAAACAAAGTTAATGAACCACCAATGGCAATACCTAGCAACAACAAGATAAACAAACCACGGCTTGGATCTGCTGCAAAAGAATGCACTGAAGTAAGTACGCCTGAACGTACAATAAAGGTACCGAGTAAACTTAAAGAGAAAGCAAAAATAGACAGTAGTACGGTCCAGTTACGGAATGCGCCACGCTTTTCGGTCACAATTAATGAGTGCACTAAAGCGGTACCCACTAACCAAGGCATAAATGATGCGTTTTCAACTGGGTCCCAGAACCACCAACCGCCCCAACCTAATTCGTAATATGCCCACCAAGAACCTAATGAAATACCACCGGTTAAAAATATCCATGCCGCTAATGTCCAAGGACGACTCCAACGAGCCCAAGCGGAGTCAAGCCTGCCACTCATTAAAGCCGCAATAGCAAAAGCAAAACAGACCGAGAAACCAACATACCCCAAATACAACATTGGCGGATGGAAGATTAAGCCCACATCTTGCAACATTGGGTTTAAATCTCGACCTTCTAGCGGGATAGGGAAGATCCGTTCAAATGGACTTGATGTTAGGATCATAAATAAACTGAAACCGACAACAATCATCGCTAATACTGATAGCACCCTTGCAGTAAAGACTTCTTCTAATCCCTTACTAAATAAGGCTACCGATGCGGTCCATACAGACAACGCAAATACCCAGAATAATAGTGACCCTTCATGCCCGCCCCACACTGCCGCAATTTTAAAGAATATTGGAAGTTGAGAATTAGAATGATGTGCGACATAAGCCACAGAGAAATCATCGACAGCGAAACTATACCCTAACGCAATAACCGAAAGACTGATGAAAAAAAACATTCCGTATGTTAGTGGCCAGGCATAACGAACGAGATACTGGTCTTTACGGGCGGAACCATATAACGGCACGCTAGCTAGCAGTAAGGCAAAAGCCAAACCGAGAATTAGCGAGAAATGTCCAAGTTCTGGAATCATGGGTATTCCTTAGTCTAAAAAATTAGCGGATCTGAAACAGACAAATCACGGTAGCACTATTTAATGCGGTGAAACTAATATACGCACATTAGCTTAAACGAATTTTAACGCATTTTAGAACTTGCGATGGCTTCTGTCTGCCATTTTCGTACAAAATTGGGTCACTAGTCTCATTATGAGCATCTATTCAATCAAAACGAAAATTTATGACAACCTGTCTGACACAATTACCTTAACAAAGTTTCGCTATTAGTAAGACAAACAATTCAATCTGTGAACCAGTACGCAACTCTCAGGATTTGGATTCATATCTTCCTTATATTACTATTCAATTAATAATCTTTCCGTATAATCAAGATTCCAAGCACTGCGGTATAGCCGCTTTCTCTGTTAACCTAAAAGTGAATATTGAAACAATGACCACATTTTGGATATTTATTGCGCTTGTCGTACTTATTGGCCTAATCATGATTTGGGTTCCACATTTTCGTCAACAAAAGCTATTGCGAGCTGAAGAGTCTGGTGTCCGTAGACAAACTAACCTTGAACTTTTTGCCGAACGTATAACCATTCTTGAAAAGGAATTGAATGACGATCTATTAGACCAAGTCGAATTTGAGGCATTAAAAAAAGAACTAGAGATAAATCTACTTCAAGACATGAGCCAAAAAGGTGACGACTCTCTTGACGTAGAAATCAAATCAAAGAGCGCCTTATGGCCTGCTTTTATGACCCTGTGCATATTGGCCATTTCAGGTTACTTATATCAACACCTCGGTGCTTATAAAGAATTAGCGAATCCTCCCCAAGCAAGCAATCCACATCAAGGTATGGACACAGCACAAATCATGTCGCAACGCGTACAGATGATGGAAGCTAAAGTGGAAGCACAGCCAGAGGATAGTCAGGCGTGGTTTAGTCTTGGACATGCTTATATATCTGCTAACCAATATGATAAAGCCGTTGCCGCATTCGATAAAGTCATGCAATTAGTCGGTACGCAAGCTGAACTTCTTGGGCCTAAAGCTACTGCACTTTACTATAAAGCGAATCAGCAGATGACACCGGCTATTCAAGCCATCATTGAGCAATCTTTAGCATTAGATCCACAAGATCCCTCAACACTGCTTCTCGTTGGTATGGATGCGTTCTTTACTGCGAACTACCGGAAGGCTATCGATGCTTGGCAAATGATCCTAGACAGCGATCGAAATGATGTCGACAAAACAGCATTAATGAATGCCATTGAGTCAGCGAATATGCGCCTTAATGAAGCATCAGGTGCAATGTCTGGTGATGCTACACCAAAGTCAGCAGTGACGAGTAATGCAAAAACCGTCGAAATTGAAGTAACTATTGCACCGGAGTTAGCTGATAAAGTATCTGATTCAGATACAGTGTTTATTTTTGCTCGGGCAACTCAAGGCCCTAAAGTGCCGCTGGCGGCGACTAAAATTAGTGCAAGTAACTTACCGGTAACGATCACTCTAGATGACAGTACGTCCATGGGGGGTGATGTGAAACTGAGTTCAGTTCAGGAAGTCGAAATCATTGCAGTATTGTCAAAAAATGGCAGTGTTAAACCACAGTCTGGTGACTTAAAGGGCACGATAAAAACGCTCAAGGTGGGTGATAATGCAACATTAACACTCGATACCTTAGTGCAATAACAATGGCAGCATCAGTAAGGTTATAGCTTAACATTACCGATATTTACCCATAAAAAAACCGGCTATTAAAGCCGGTTTTTGGATCTAGTTGAAAATTACTTAGACATAAACTGAATTGCGTTTTTGTAATCATCATCGGTACAGTCAGTACACATGCCACCTGGTGGCATAGCGTTTAAACCAGACTTAACCGAACCCACTAAGGCATCTAAACCTTTTGCTAGGCGTGGTTCCCATGCCGCAGTATCATGAACTTTAGGCGCACCAGCCACACCCATGCTGTGACATACTTGACACGCTTTGTTATAAATAGCTTCACCTTCTTGAGCAAATACATTTGCAGACAAAGTTAATGCAGCTGCTGCAGTCATTACTAACAATTTTTTCATATTCATCGTTCCTAATTGCAAATATACCAAGCTTAGCGCTGCCCTTTGATTTAGAAGGCAGACTCATTTTTAGCAATGGCTAGATTACTACAAGTAGCAAAAAAACTCATCTTTTTGTGATAACAATCTCAGCTTAGGCTCTAAATCGAGACAATCTGTGTAGTTCAGGTAATATATTAGCAATCATTAAAAAAGTTCAAACTATATCTTCTTTTTTGGAACCATATCAAATTGCTAGCACTTAATCATGACAAAGCTAAACCGGTAAAAGTGTTTGTGTTAATATCTTTTCGAATTCATCCTCACGCATAATAAGAGGGATAAGTGACCATATCAAACCAATCACAAGTACTATTAAGTGCCAACGAATTAACCTGTATTCGTGAAGATCGGATTTTATTTGACGAACTGAGTTTTAATATCAATGCGGGTGATATTGTCCAAATTGAGGGTCCTAATGGTGCAGGTAAAACCAGTCTATTACGAATAATTGCAGGTTTATCACGCCCCTATGCAGGAGATGTCGAATATTGTGGTGAAAACATCAATAGATGCAGGGATGAATTTAACCATGACCTCTTGTACCTAGGGCACTTAGCAGGGGTCAAAAGTGAGCTCACTGCAGAAGAAAATCTTAACTTCAATTTAAGAATCAGTGGCTATGATGGTTTTGATACCACTGCTATTTTGGCCAAAGTCAATTTAACCGGTTTTGAAGAGGCGCTTGCGGGTCATTTATCAGCAGGGCAACATCGACGAACAGCATTGGCAAGATTACAATACAGCAATTGTAAAATATGGATCCTTGATGAGCCTTTTACTGCAATTGATAAAAAAGGTGTAGAAGAACTAGAACAACTTTTTATTCAACATGCCGAGTCGGGTGGATGTGTGATACTAACAACACATCAGGATATGAGCATTATTAGTAATGCTATGCTTCGCAAAATCACTCTCGACTATCGCTTTGTATAAGGTATTTGAATGAAACGAGGAATCAGCTACACCGCAGCATTCATGACGCTACTACAACGTGATTTAAGAATTGCAATTCGTCATCGCGGAGATATTTTTAACCCATTATTATTTTTTATCCTAGTGGTGACTCTTTTCCCTCTAGGAATTGGACCAGAATCTCAGGTGCTTACTAGAGTAGCTCCAGGAATTATATGGGTTGCGGCCTTACTAGCATCAATGCTGTCGTTGGAGCGCTTATTTAAAGCAGACTTTAACGACGGTAGCCTAGAACAAATGCTACTGAGTCCACAACCATTAGCATTGATGGTATTAGCTAAGGTACTTGCACATTGGATTCTAACCGGTGTACCACTGATTTTAGTCGCACCACTACTGGCCGTACTATTACATTTAGAGAGCAATAGTTATGGTGCCTTAATGTTGACATTAGCATTGGGCACACCAATATTGTCGCTCCTTGGGGCAATAGGTGTAGCACTTACAGTAGGGCTTCGAAAAGGTGGAGTGCTACTAAGCTTACTGATTTTGCCTTTATATATACCCGTACTCATTTTTGCCACCAGTGCAATTGATGCTGCGGGACTTAACATGGCTTACGATGGTCAACTTGCGATACTTGCAGCTATGTTGGTCGGTTCTTTAATCTTGGCACCTTTCGCAATTGGCGCCTCTTTACGAGTGAGTACAAACTAATGTGGAAATGGCTTCATTCTTACGCAGACCCTGAACGGGCATATAAATTGTCTGGCACCTTGTTGCCATGGTTTAGCATTCTTGCAATATTAATGGTCGGTACTGGCAGTATTTGGGGATTATTATTTGCCCCAACCGATTATCAACAAGGTGATAGCTACCGTATCATCTTTATCCATGTACCTGCAGCATCAATGTCTATGGCTGCTTACATGGGTATGGCAATTGCTTCATTCATAGGTTTAGTCTGGCAAATAAAATCGGCTGATTGGGCTGCAGCAGCCATTGCACCGATAGGCGCTGTGATCACCTTTATTGCATTATTTACAGGGGCTGCATGGGGTAAACCTATGTGGGGTGCTTGGTGGGTATGGGATGCGCGCCTTACATCTGAATTGGTATTATTATTTTTATACTTAGGCGTGATCTCACTGTATGCGTCATTTGAAGACAAAGTCCTCGCGGCTAGAGCATCTGGTATCCTCGCTATTGTCGGCGTAATTAATATTCCAATTATTAAATACTCTGTCGATTGGTGGAGCAGCTTGCATCAACCGTCGACCATCAGAATAACAGAGAAGTCTACCATGTCGACGGATATGCTATACCCTCTGCTAATAAACATTGTTGGTTTTGGTATGATGATTGGTGCCATTACCCTCGTCCGTTATAGAACAGAAATTCTTGCTCGAAATGGTATGCGCCCTTGGGTGAGAGACTTAGCAACCGCAGAGGAGGCAAAATAATGCAATTTGATTCATTCAAAGATTTTTTAGATATGGGCGGTTATGCATTTTACGTTTGGTTATCCTATGGTGTAACAATTGGCTGCTTGGCAACATTGATCACCCTAAGCATTAGACAAAAGCGTAAAGTGCTAATTGAAATAGCTAAAAAGATAACGCGTGAACAACGCCTGAAAGAAACAAGAGGTAATAACCGTGAATCCAAGACGTAAAAAGAGATTAACGCTCGCCGTGACATTAATTGCAGGCGTTGCAGCCGTTACTTCATTATTGCTATACGCACTAAATTCAAATTTGAATTTATTCTATACTCCATATGAGATTACTCACGGCAAAAACGACAC
>NZ_JACJER010000163.1:0-8537 GCF_014164185.1 Shewanella sp. SG44-6
TAAATTGTTAAAGAACGTGATGTCGATTTTTCAGACATCGCCGTAAGACGCTAGGTCGTTGGCTTGGGGTGCGTATTCTACGCTTTCCCGTGTCGGCGTCAAGTGTTTTTTCAAACTTTCTTTTCACCTTGAATTCAGTGTTTTGAAGCACTTAATTCAACCTAACTCGGTGACCGCTTTCGCTGTCTGCCGTGTCAGTGGATGCGCATTATAGGCAGCTTAAGATTTTGTGCAAGCATAAAAATGCTAAATATTGCAAAAACATGACTGAGAGGTGTTTTTTCAATCGAAATGAACAAAAAAGGGACTATCAGCCCCTTTTTTGCCTATTTTGCTCGATTCTAATCACCAAAGAATCGAGTTTCCTGTTTTATTTCTATTGGGCTACCGTCTATAACTGCGTTAATTTTAATATCGATTTTGGTAATACTTCTCTTCAGCTCGATAGGATCGACAGCAATACTAATAGGCAAGGTGATGACTTCACCAGATCCGATTGAGACGTGCTGCGGGCCAATCCATTTAGCATTCGGCAGACCTTCGACACTTAACTCATACTCTTGTGGCTGTTCTGTCTTATTAAGAATTTTTATCGTAAAGGTGTTTTCGGTATTGCCTTGGTTGTTTTGACGATACAGTGAGTTTCTATCTCTAATAACATCCATACGAACAGGCGCAATAGTTGCGCTGGCATAAATGAATATTAATATCATCACAGTCAGCACTACACCGTAACCGACCAGCTTAGGTCGCAATACCTTTTCTTGTACGCCATCAAGTTTGTTTTCTGTTGTGTAACTGATTAACCCTTTTTCGTAACCCATGCGTTCCATGGTGTTATCACATGCATCAATACAGGCCCCACAGTTAATACATTCGTATTGCAGACCATTACGTATATCAATCCCTGTCGGACAGACTTGTACACATAAGTCACAATCAATACAGTCGCCTAAGCCCATTTCTTTTGGGTCTTGTTTGCGAGAACGAGGACCACGCGTTTCACCACGCTGAGTGTCGTAACCGACTATATAAGTATTTTTATCAAACATAGCCGCTTGGAAACGGGCATAAGGACACATATGAATACACATGATCTCACGCATCCATCCGGCATTACCATATGTCGCAATAGTAAAGAAAATAACCCAAAAATATATTCCACCACCGGCATTCAAGGTAAAGATGTCAATGTACAGTTCACGGCTTGGAACAAAGTAAGATACAAAGGTTGTGGCTGTTAATAGTGATACCAGTAGCCAAGAGGTATGTTTAGCGGTTTTCCGCCATAGCTTATTAAAGCTCCATGGCATTTGATCAAGCTTAATGCGTTTATTACGTGCGCCTTCAAACTTTTCTTCAAACCAGATAAAAATGAAGGTCCACACCGTTTGTGGGCAGGTATAGCCACACCACACTCTACCGAGATAAGTAGTAACGAAAAACAACCCGAATGCAGCTATCATAAACAGTGCTGCGAGTAAGGTGAGGTCTTGTGGCCAGATAGTTAAACCAAACACATGGAATTTTTGCTCGGCCAGATGAAACCAAACTGCTTGACGATCGCCCCATGGCAACCAGGGCAACAATAAGAAGAACAACATAGCAATCCAACCCATGTAACGGCGTAACGTTGTCCATAAGCCATCTACAGCTCTTACATAAATACGGTTGCGCGGATTGAAACGGTCTGCTTTACTGGCATCAGGTTGATGGATTTTAATACGTTGTTGTTTAGAAAAGTCCTTGGGGTTAGATTCTGTCGTCATGTTACAGCCTTACTGCTTTAATATTGAACGATAACTAGCTTATTATATAGGTAATAACACATTATTGGATAAAAAGATGAGAGGCTGGATAGGATTAATAATAATTGCGGGAATTATTTATTATTTCGCGACGGAAACAGACAAGCTTGATAAGCCAATCCATGACATTAAAACAATGTTTACTAAGGCTGACAAAAAGCTTGATTCGATGACGGGCACAAAAATCATTAAAATTGATAAACACTTACCGCAAATTAAAGCGGAAATTTACGAACGCTTATCAACTATTGAGATCCGTGAGTTAGATGGTGTGTTTACCAGTAATGAAGCAATAGCTGAGTTTAAAGATCAATACTGCCATAGCAGTGCTCGCCACCCGGTTTTCACCAAAGAAAACTTACAATTTATTTGCGATAAAATCTAATAACTCGAGTTAGTTAACGGTTTTATGCTCTCAAATTGACCTAAATATCAAATAAGCCTAGCCTTTGTGTAATATCTACAATAGGGGCTAGGTTTTTATGACTCAATCACACACAGAATCAGTATCCGACATTTTTGATCCAGACTTATGGGATCTTGTCGAAGGATTCAATTTTGAAGACATCACTTATCATCGGGCAAAACACCAAGGTACAGTGCGTATTGCCATTGACAGGCCTGATTGCCTTAATTCATTTCGCCCTAAAACCGTAGACGAACTCTTTATCGCTCTAGATCATGCTAGACAATGGTCTGATGTAGGATGTGTACTATTAACAGGTAATGGGCCATCAGCAAAAGGTCAGCACTCATTTTGCGCAGGCGGTGATCAACGTATTCGTGGTAAAGACGGCTATAAATATGAAGGCGCAGAGGAAGGTAAGCCTGATGTCGCACGCATGGGACGCCTACATATATTAGAAGTACAACGTTTGATTCGTTTTATGCCCAAAGTGGTTATTGCAGTTGTGCCAGGCTGGGCTGTGGGTGGTGGCCATAGTTTACATGTAGTGTGTGACTTAACATTAGCCTCTAAAGAACACGCTATCTTTAAACAAACTGACCCTGATGTGGGTAGTTTTGATTCCGGGTATGGCAGTGCATATTTAGCTAAGATGATTGGCCAAAAACGTGCTCGTGAAATCTTCTTTCTTGGTTTTAATTACTCAGCAGAAGAAGCCTTTGATATGGGCATGGTAAACCGAGCGATTCCCCATGCTGAACTCGAAATAGAAGCATTAGTTTGGGCAAAAGAGATTAACTCTAAATCGCCTACCGCAATGCGTATGCTTAAATATGGCTTTAATATGGCCGACGATGGCTTAGTAGGCCAACAACTGTTTGCCGGTGAAGCCACACGCTTAGCGTATGCGAGTGAAGAAGCTCAAGAAGGCCGTGATGCCTTTTTAGAAAAACGCGACCAAGATTTTTCCCGCTTTCCTTGGCATTACTAACCCCAGCACATAGGGTTATACTCTAAATTAACGGATATTTTCTGCCATCATAAAGGCCCTTTAAGGGCTTTTATTGCTTTCGGTATTAAAAAATATAATCGTAATCGAAATTTTCATTGGTAATAATCGAATTAACCCGCTTTACATGATAATGATAACTGTTATCATTTAAACAAATTAACAAAGGGGGACTTAACCATGAAAAAAACTTTCAGTTTTGCCATTTTACACTTCGGTGTCGCATTTACGATTACCTACCTATTAACCGGGAGCATTATTATCGGTGGCACCATAGCCCTGCTTGAGCCTGCCGTTAATACTGTTGTATTTTACTTTCATGACAAGGTTTGGAAAAAAATTGAGTTAAAGAAAGTGCAGCAAGCTGAACGATCTAAAGAGTCGGCACTCTTGATGGGCTAACGTTATAACCATGAGCTTGCTAGTCCATCTTATGCGCTCTTTATGAAATTATAAAAGCATTGTTACCATTATTTTTTTTGGTACCAAATCCAGAAACCGCTTAATGATACCAACAACAATGCTAGCGCAAACAAGTCCCATAGCCACACTGTTAACGCTCCAAATAAGCGACCACTATGTAGATCTAGCATTACGCGTTGCCAATTTAAATGCGCACTACGAGCATGTTGAATAAACTCAGCATTAACTTGAGGATTTGGCATAAGCCAACTTAACGGCTTGAGCGGTACAGTAGGTTGCCAATCAATTAACTGCTCATCAGCTTGATAAATACCAGAATCTGTCTTTAGCCATACTCGACCATCCACTACTGCCAGCGCTAATAAGCCAGCCGGTAAACCGGTACTGCTATTCTGTGTTTCTTGTAAATGCCCTGCGCTATCGAATAAATACAACTGATTGGTATCCATTGCCACCAGCATATTGGCAGCATAACTGGCACTGATTAACGTTTGTGGGCCTTCAAAAATAACCTGTTTTCCCTGCCACAATAAATTATCAGAAATATAAAGTGCAGGTAAATTACGCTTATCTAAAGCAGAAAACTGAGCGACATGCGCAGGAGCTGGAATACCATAATAATCAAGTAACCAAGACTGGGTAACAGGTGTTTGGTCTAAACCAAAATCATCACTGTGATTTATCGCTACACCTGTGAACACGAGTAATAGGATAAATAAAGCACTCGCTAAGCCTAGGCGTCGATGCCAAGGACGAAGTGCTCGTAACAACTTAAGTCTAAAACGATTACGTCGAGATGTCTTAGTCACACTAACCTGCTTGAAATGATCCGCTGGAATTGAAATTGGGCTTATGGCACCACATGCGCATGAAGTAATAATGCAATACGCGATAACTTAGTTAACGCTCTTACTGATAATGTCGCGCCTGTAATGCCATCTATATGCTTATCAAGCTGATATTGGTCATCTAGCTTGGCCGACTTAAATTGATCAGTAAAAAAATCATGACGCACTTCATCACCGCGACTTTCACGATAGATTAACACTTTAGTTCGTTCTATTTGATTGTCTTTTACATGGATAGCCACTGTAATAGGCGATTCTTTACCTATCTCGTCCATTATCCATACCGTTTCATTATTGTGTAGCCAATAACGCAGCCGCATTTTATTAAAACGATGGGCTAAGATAACTTCTATCGCTTGTTTGAGCTCATCGTCAAGCCATAGCACCTTAGACTCGCCACTACTGCCATTAAATGCTTGGCTAATAAACGCTTCATTTGACTGATATTGTGTGGCAGCAACGCTATTAAATACTGACAAACAAGCCGCTAATCCCAGCATAAATACCATCAAATATGATCGTAATATTGTTTGCATAATAGCCCTCAAACATAATAAAAATACGGGCGCCAACAATATACACTGCAGGCCCCCATTTACCGATAAACGTTTTTACCGATGCGTCTTACCTCTGAGAATACTCAGGATTAGAACTGGTAACCAACACCTAAGTTAAAACCGTCTGAATCTGCAGCGCCGCCAATATTTTCGTAATCAGCTTTAAACACTACGTTTTCGTGTAACCAGTAGTTAACACCCACGTTGGTTTGTTTTTTCTTAGTATCGGCGCTATCACCAGCATTGTTGTCCCACTCGTTATAACGAGCAAACACACCAAACTGTTCATTAATACGGTAAGCAGGCTCAATATAGAAACCATTTTGCTTATCACGACCTAATGCTTCAGCTTCTTTACCATCAATATTCCACTGTGCATATAGAGCTTTTACAGTGAAGTGTTCAATGCTGTAAATGGCATGGGCGGTAAGCAATGTTGCTGCTGCAGAATCAACATCGGCAGTACCTTGAGTTAAATCGGACTGATACTGAACCGTTGCAGCTAGCTCCAAACCAGGAACCGCAGTGTATTTTACACGGCCGGTATAGGCTAAATCTTCGCCCTTAGCTTCAGAAACTTTTTGACGACCATTACGGATTTTGTAACCAGAGCTTTGGTCTAAATACAAACCAGAAGTGATTACGGTATCAAAAGCTAAACCTGGCGCCGCTTTAATATTAAGGTTTATACCCCCTTCCCACCACGTTGCAGGAATGATGTCTTTTTCTACTGGGTTGCGCTCAACACCGTAGAATGCTGTTGGTTCGTGAGTTTCGTTGATAATACCGACAGGCATTAAAAATAGACCAGCTTTACCGGTAAACATCTCATTAAAGTCATGCTCTATATAGGCTTGCTCTAACTCAACTTCGCCATTTTGGCTCTCACCTGCGATGGAATGCTCAACTTCGAGTTCAGAGAAAAAACGTGTACTGCTATTAAACTCGTGACCGACAAATAATACAAAGCGATGGAAGTCGAATTCTTTCTTGTCTTCACCAGTTTGGTTATTGCTAATATTGTTGTAGTGTAATTCGCCATATCCACCAATAGTGGTTGCCGACTTGCTTGATGCGCTTGCTTCTACTACATCAGCCGTAGCCTCTACACGTTTTTCTGTTTGCTCAAGACGCTTTTCAAGATCTTTAAGCACTTTCTGCTGCTGCTCAATAATCTGGCGTAGTTCAGTCGTTTCATCAGAAGCCATAACTTGATTGCTAGCCAAAAGGCTAAATAGTGTTGCAGCTATTAACGTTTTTTTCATATTCCATCCCGATCAGACAATGTAAACAACTAGTGTGTTATGTAAAGTAGTGTAAATTTTCGTGAATTATACATAACGAATATGTTAATGCAAACCATTATCATTAAGCTTAGTAGGTGTGTCACATATTTAATAACAACCACTCTGTGTTTAATGACACGAGATAATCGATGATTGACATGAAGAATGCCAAATAGGATAAAACGTAGAATATCCTCGGCCAGCAGGCATTGTTTGGCCATCAAGCTTAGTACTGGCTAACTACATGTTGGATTACAATGAAGGTAAAAGAATTCTAGAAATAGGCTGTGGCATCGCCCTATCAAGTTTACTACTCAAGGAAAAACATGCCGATATTACGGCAAATGACGACCATCCAGAAGTTGAGTAAGCTCTGCCATTTAAGGGCTATATTCTGCTTTTTTCACGTGTAAATTTTGTTGTCTGAAAAGCCAATAAAGCGTTATGGCCAGTAATGTCATTATTAGTGATAATGGACGGCGATAATCATGTCGCACTTTTAAAGGCAACACCTTAACCAAGCAGATTTACCCCATGGCCATTTGGCTATGAAACAACACAAGTTAAACATATTCAGCCTTAGTGTTAACTCACTCAAACTAAAATATTCCTGCTGATATCTCTTAATACAGCACTATTTGCAGGCGCAATAGCCAGCAACGTTTATGGCGGCGTACACCTAATGATAAACCTTTAATAAAAAGGCCATCGAAAAAACCATAATCCAAATATCAACAAACGATACCGTCAACTTAACCTTAATATTACAGCGTTATTATTTGTCAGGTTTTTAGACTCAAAACACGCTATGATCACCCCATTGTCGTCACGAGCTTTATATCCCTCACAAATTGAGCCATAT
This sequence comes from Shewanella sp. SG44-6, assembly GCF_014164185.1. Lineage (NCBI taxonomy): Bacteria > Pseudomonadati > Pseudomonadota > Gammaproteobacteria > Alteromonadales > Shewanellaceae > Shewanella > Shewanella sp. SG44-6. The sequence goes on from NZ_JACJER010000163.1 coordinate 7,200, forward strand.
AGCTTAGATAATCTCATATAAGCCTAGAACAAGGCCTATAATCAGTTGTTATCAGGCGCAGCGAATTTACTCTCCACTTATACTTTATATTAGGCAGTACCATGGCTATCAGAATTAAACTTAAACCTGGCCGCGAACGTTCATTAGAGCGACGCCACCCTTGGATATTTTCCAATGGAATTCACAACGTCAATGGCGGCAAACCGCAAGCTGGTGACACTGTTGAAGTAGTGGCGCACGATGGGCACTGGCTCGGACGCGGTGCCTGGTCGCCAGAATCTCAAATCCAAGTGCGTATATGGACCTTCGACAAAGAAGAAACCATCGATGCAGACTTCTTTGCTAGACGTATAAAAAGGGCTCAAGCCGGTCGAGATGAACTCATCCGCGAACAAGGCCTTACAGGTTATCGTTTAATTGCCGCAGAATCTGACGGTTTACCTGGTATCACCATAGATCGTTATGCCAACGTATTCGTTTGCCAACTATTAAGCACTGGTGCTGAAAAATGGCGCGATACCATCGTTGAACAACTAGTGATTCAATATCCAGATTGCGCCGTTTATGAGCGTTCAGATGTCGACTCGAGAAAGAAAGAAGGCCTGGTTCCTGTCGTAGGGTTACTTCACGGCGAATTACCCCCAATGCCCATTATCATCGAAGAAAACGGTATTAAGATTGCGGTCGATGTTATTAAAGGCCACAAAACCGGTTTTTATCTAGATCAACGTGACAACCGTGCTATGGCGGCTCGTTTCGTTAAAGGCAAATCTGTACTTAACTGCTTCTGTTACACTGGTACTTTCGGCTTGTATGCCGCCAAAGCTGGCGCGGCGAGTATTGAAAATGTTGATGTATCCACCTTAGCGCTGCAAACTGCTCGCGATAATATGGCGATTAATCACCTTAATGATGACCATGTAAATTATAACGAAGCTGACGTATTTAAATTACTACGCCAGTACCGAGATGAAGCTAAAACTTTCGATGTTATCGTGCTCGACCCGCCTAAGTTTGCCGACAATAAATCGCAGCTAGATGGTGCATGTCGCGGTTATAAAGACATCAACATGATTGCGATGCAATTGCTTAATCCAGGTGGAATATTACTGACGTTCTCGTGTTCAGGCTTAATGCAGTCAGACCTATTCCAAAAAGTGGTTGCTGATGCTGCCTTAGATGCGAAACGTGAAGTTCAGTTTATTGAGCGTATGCATCAAGCTAGCGATCATCCAATTAGCAGCGCATTCCCAGAAGGTTATTACCTCAAAGGTCTAGTCGCTCGAGTTTGGTAATTGATAATGTGACGTCAACAAAAAGGGAACAGTTACTGTTCCC
>NZ_JACJER010000164.1:0-8470 GCF_014164185.1 Shewanella sp. SG44-6
CAAGAAAATATGGCATTTACCTAAATTATTTAAACGTGAAACAGAAACCGAAGATACTAAAGGCTTCCTTTCATTAGTGGATAAATTTACCCAACGTCGTAACGAAATGGATGATCAACATGAGCCAACAAGAGCTCAATCTAACAAGCCGGTTAAAACGCCAATCCATATTAAACAAGCAGTCGAGAAACCGCAGGTTGTAGAAAAGAAACGTAGCTTCTTTAGTCGCAAGCCTAAACCCGCTGAAGATATTGCGGTTTCAGACATTGATGACCAACAGTTTGATAGTGACGATCGTCAAGAACCGTCAATACAATTTGATCATGAAGACACGCCATTTGCGCCTTGGGTCACGACAAAAGACGACGTTGACTTCAATCTTGACGACGACAATGATGACCTCGATATTACTCAGAGTATGAATCACTCTGATAGCGATGAACCATTTGAGGAAGCTTTTGCCAAACCTCATTCAAAGGGGGCATTAGTTGCACAACAAAAACCGAAAAAAGAAGCCAGAATTGTTGACGGTGTAGTGGTAATCGATGGTCAAACCACGCAACAAGCTCGCCAGAAAATGGATCCTTTACCAAGCATTACCTTGCTTGATGTGCCTGATCGCAAGAAAAACCCTATTAGTGAAGCCGAACTTCAGCAAGTCGCTCGATTAGTTGAAGCAAAGCTGGCGGATTTTAATATTATCGCCAACGTTGTTGGCGTGTATCCTGGACCGGTGATTACTCGCTTTGAGCTTGAATTAGCCCCTGGGGTTAAAGCCTCTAAAATTACCAATCTTTCGAAAGACTTAGCCCGCTCATTATTATCTGAAAACGTGCGTGTCGTTGAAGTGATTCCTGGTAAAGCTTATGTCGGTTTAGAGTTGCCAAATAAATTCCGTGAAACCGTATTTATGCGTGATGTGCTCGATTCTGCCGCTTTTAAAGACAGCAAATCAACATTATCTATGGTGCTGGGTCAAGACATCGCCGGTGAACCTGTTGTGGTTGATTTAGGTAAAATGCCTCATCTATTGGTTGCCGGTACGACAGGTTCTGGTAAGTCTGTGGGTGTGAACGCGATGATCACCAGCTTACTGTATAAATCAGGCCCGGATGATGTTCGCTTTATTATGATTGACCCTAAAATGCTAGAATTATCTGTGTATGAGGGGATCCCACATTTACTCTGTGAAGTGGTTACCGACATGAAAGAAGCTGCTAATGCATTGCGTTGGTGTGTCGGTGAAATGGAGCGACGTTATAAATTAATGTCGGCATTAGGGGTTCGTAATCTTAAAGGTTACAACATCAAAATTAAAGATGCTGCCGCCAAAGGGGAGTACATTCCCGATCCATTATGGAAGTCATCAGAAAGTATGTTAGATGATGCGCCGCCGCTTGAAAAGCTACCATCTATCGTGGTGGTGGTTGATGAATTTGCTGACATGATTATGATTGTTGGTAAAAAAGTTGAAGAGTTAATTGCCCGTATTGCTCAAAAAGCTCGTGCTGCAGGGATCCACTTAATATTGGCGACTCAGCGGCCATCGGTTGATGTGATCACTGGTTTGATTAAAGCTAACATTCCAACCCGTATTGCGTTTCAAGTGTCATCACGTATTGATTCTCGTACCATTCTTGATCAGCAAGGCGCAGAAACCTTATTAGGTATGGGGGATATGCTGTATCTTCCACCTGGTACCGGTTTACCTAATCGTGTTCATGGAGCGTTTATTGATGATCATGAAGTTCATAAAGTGGTTGCCGATTGGTGTGCTCGAGGCAAACCGCAATACATTGACGACATTCTTAACGGCGCCACCGATGGCGAGCAAGTATTGTTACCCGGTGAAACATCAGACAGTGAAGAAGAGTTAGATGCGTTATATGATGATGCCGTTGCGTTTGTTACCGAAACGCGCCGTGGCTCTATTTCTAGCGTACAGCGTAAATTTAAAATTGGTTATAACCGTGCCGCCCGTATTATTGAAATGATGGAAAGCCAAGGTATTGTGACAGCTCAAGGTCATAATGGTAATCGTGAAGTATTGGCTCCACCGCCACCGAGATCATAATAGGAATGATAATGAATAAACGTTTTGCTGTATTGAGCCTATTATTAACCACCAGCGTAACTTGCTTTGCCGCGATGGCCGATAACGCCACTGAGCTAAGAGCAAAACTGTCTAACATTGATAGTTTGCATGCGACATTTTCCCAGCAAGTTACCGACATTAATAATAAACCAATCCAAACTGGCAGCGGTGTATTTGCCCTGGCATATCCCAATCAATTTTACTGGCATTTAACTCAGCCAGATGAATCTTTGATTGTGGCCGATGGCGCTAATTTATGGATTTATAACCCCTTTGCTGAAGAAGTAACCGTAATGGATGTTGCTCAAGCGGTTGATGCATCGCCGATGGCTTTGTTAGTGCATCGAGATGAAGCCACATGGGCTAAATATTCAGTCACCAAACGGGTTATTAATGCGACATCTAGCTGTTTTGATATTCAGCCTAAGAAACTCAACAGTAACGTTATTGCTGTTAGTGTATGTTTTGACGCCAAGCAGTTAGTCAAATTTAACTTAACCGACGAGCAAGGTAATTTAAGCCAATTTTCGCTCACTGAGCAGCGCAGCGTAAAAGTAGACGAGACCAATATCTTTAATTTTGCTGTACCTGATAACGTCGATATAGACGATCAACGCTTAAAGCAAGCTCACTAAGAAGTTTATGGCTAATTTAGGTTTTGATTTCGCCCCAGACTTTCGCCCCTTGGCTGCGCGTATGCGCCCAAGGGATATTAGTGAATACATAGGTCAGGCACACTTATTGGGTGAGGGCCAGCCACTGCGTAAGGCGCTAGAGGCAAATCGAGCCCACTCAATGTTACTGTGGGGCCCGCCCGGTACCGGGAAAACCACCTTAGCTGAGCTTATTGCCCATTATGCTAACGCCCATGTTGAGCGTATTTCTGCGGTGACTTCTGGGGTGAAAGAGATCCGTGCGGCGATTGAACAAGCCAAAGCCGTGGCTCAAAGTCGCGGTCAACGTACCTTATTATTTGTCGATGAAGTACACCGTTTTAATAAAAGCCAGCAAGACGCATTTTTACCCTTTATTGAAGATGGCACGGTTATCTTCATTGGTGCTACCACTGAAAACCCCTCATTCGAACTTAATAACGCCTTGTTATCCCGGGCGCGCGTTTACCTTATTAATCGCTTAAGCTCCGATGAAATCAGCTTAATTGTGACTCAAGCTTTAACTGATGTTGAACGTGGTTTAGGCAAACGCCAATTAACATTACCCAGCGCAGTAGCTAAGCAATTAGCCGACATTAGCGAGGGCGATGCACGTAAAGCACTTAATTTAATCGAGTTAATGAGCGATTTAGTTGCAGATGAAAGTGCGTTTACCACCGAGATGCTCACTCAAGTTGCGGGCCATCAAGCTGCGGGTTACGATAAAAATGGCGATCAATTTTACGATTTAATTTCTGCAGTACACAAGTCTGTTCGCGGCTCGGCGCCCGATGCGGCGTTATATTGGTATTGCCGTATTTTAGAAGGTGGTGGCGATGCCTTATATGTTGCTCGTCGTTTATTGGCCATTGCCTCAGAAGACATTGGTAATGCCGATCCTATTGCCATGACAGTTGCACTTAACGCATGGGATTGTTATCACCGTATTGGACCCGCTGAAGGCGAACGCGCAATTGCTCAAGCCGTGTTGTATTTAGCCAGCGCGCCCAAAAGTAACGCCGTTTATAGTGCGTTTAATCAAGCCCGTGAGCTTGCTAAGCAAACTGGACACGAGCCTGTGCCTAATCATCTGCGTAATGCGCCGACAAAATTGATGAAAGAAATCGGTTTTGGTAAAGAATATCGCTATGCTCATAATGAACCAGCGGCCTATGCTGCCGGCGAAAACTACTTCCCTGAATCATTGCAACACAGCCAGTTTTATCAGCCAACGAACAGAGGTTTTGAAAAACGTATTCAAGATAAATTAGTGCAATTGCGTCAGCTTGATCAACAAAGCGAGGACAAACGCTATGACTAATGTGATCTTGGTGGCATTAGGTGGTTCAATTGGTGCAGTTTTACGCTATCTTCTATCAATTTTTATGATCCAGCTATTTGGAAGCAGTTTTCCTTTTGGTACACTGTTAGTCAATCTACTGGGATCGTTTTTAATGGGCGTAGTTTATGCGCTAGGGCAGTTAAGTCATGTTAGCCCTGAAATTAAAGCGCTAGTTGGCATTGGCCTATTGGGAGCATTAACTACATTTTCAACTTTCTCGAATGAAACCTTACTGCTGTTGCAAGAAGGCTTATGGCATAAAGCTATTTTAAATGTGTTGTTGAATGTCACCTTATGTCTATTTATGGTGTATGTAGGTCAACAACTTATATTTTCTCGCGTTTAACTAAAAAGAACTCACAACATGCTAGATCCAAAATTTTTGCGTAATGATCTTGACGTCACCGCCGAGCGTTTAGCCACTCGTGGCTTTATTTTAGAGGTTGATAATTTGACCAAACTTGAAGAAAAGCGTAAATCGCTTCAAGTAGAAACAGAAGACTTACAAGCGTCGCGTAATGCGATCTCCAAGTCGATTGGTCAAGCTAAAGCTCGTGGCGAAGATACCAGTTCCATTATGGCGCAGGTAGGGGATTTAGGTGTGCAGCTTGATGCAAAGAAAGCTGAATTTGCTGAGTTATTACAACAAATCAATAGCATCGCCATGAGCATACCAAACTTGCCTGATGAATCTGTGCCAATTGGTGCCGATGAAAATGACAATGTAGAGGTGCGTCGTTGGGGTACACCTAGAACATTCGATTTTGAAGTGAAAGATCACTTAGATTTAGGTGAAGCTCTCGGTGGATTAGATTTTAAAAGTGCCGTTAAAATTACTGGTTCACGTTTTATTATCATGCGCGGCCAAATCGCCCGTTTAAATCGTGCTTTAGGTCAGTTCATGCTAGACCTACACACCACTGAACATGGCTATAGCGAAACATATGTACCGCTATTGGTTAATGAAGACAGCTTATTAGGTACTGGTCAGCTTCCTAAGTTTGGTGAAGATTTATTTCACACCAAACCAGCAACAGAAGAAGGCCAAGGCTTGTCACTTATCCCGACCGCAGAAGTGCCATTAACTAACTATGTGCGCGACATGATTGTTGATGAAAGTGAGCTACCCATAAAAATGACCGCATTAACGTCATGCTTCAGAAGTGAAGCGGGCTCTTATGGTCGTGACACCCGTGGTTTGATCCGTCAGCATCAATTCGACAAAGTCGAATTAGTGCAAATTGCTCATCCAGACAATTCAATGCATGCGTTAGATGAAATTACCGCACATGCTGAAAAAGTATTGCAGTTATTAAACTTGCCGCATCGCACTATGGTGTTATGTACTGGTGATATGGGCTTTGGTTCAAGTAAAACATTTGATATTGAAGTGTGGTTACCAGCACAAAATACTTACCGTGAAATTTCATCGTGTTCAAACATGAAAGACTTCCAAGCACGCAGAATGCAAGCTCGATACCGTAGCAAGGTAGATAACAAACCCGCGTTATTGCACACTTTAAATGGTTCTGGTTTAGCGGTGGGACGGACATTAGTTGCCGTGCTTGAAAATTATCAGAATCAAGATGGCACTATCACAGTACCTGAGGTATTACGTTCATACATGGGCGGCTTAAGCGTTATTGGCTAGGTTTTCTAATCACTCTGTGCTTATTGCTATGAGCACAGAGTGAGGTAACAACGCATTATATTTGGGCTTACTTCGAGTATTTAAATTGGTGCCACTTTGTTTAAGTTGAGCATTATTGATAAGGATTGGTAAACCAGCAATGGGTTCAAGTCGGCGTGATAATCGTAGGCTTATCTATTTATCAGTTATCTTCTTTTTTATTTTGTTGGTAATTGTTGAACTAGCTCAAGCAGCATTGATAGTGGTAGAAAACATTTTCCCTAAATAACCTTTATCGAGGTTAATTATTTAAAAGCCCGCTTAAGTTATCTTAAGCGGGCTTTTTTGTAGGCTTTAATTAACTATAAACATTTAGCGGGTTTGGGCAGCCCAGCAATTTTGGTTGCTTGCTTAGCCGGGCCCCCAGGAAATAAGGTATACAAATATTTGGAGTTACCTTTATCGGCTCCTAATCGTTGACCGATAGCTTTAACCAGCACACGAATAGCAGGACTGGTTTTGTACTCTAGATAAAAATCACGCACAAAACGGATAACTTCCCAGTGTTGCTCGGTTAACTCAATGTTCTCAGTGGCGGCAATCACAGTTGCCATAGGTTCTTGCCAGTCATTGATATTTTTTAAATAGCCTTGATGATCGGTTTCAATTTGCAGGCCATTAAATTCAAAAAAGTTTACCAAGTTATCACCTTATCGTGTCGCAAAGATTGTTCAACAAATTGTGAATAGTCAATAATATCAAAATCACCCGCAGCTTTATTGGCTAAAATAATCATCAAGCGTTCGGATAACCCCCTAGCGACAACATCATCTTGTAGTACAAACAGTGCAATATTTGCTAAACGCTGTTGCCATTGAGGTTGTAATAAACAATTCACCGCATCGCTAGACAATAAAATACTGTCTTTAGGGTGAATATAGCGCAGGCATGTACTTAAGGCATCGTCACTCATTACTGATGCTTGGATATGATGTAATATCAAAATACTAGCACCTCATCAGCCGCTTGCAGGGTTTGCCTAATCATCTCTGGCGTCGCTACCGTTGCCGCAATACTGAGGTCATTGGGCTGCAATCCTAATGTGTGCATTGATTCAGCGCAAACCAATACGGTATCAATATCGTAAAGAGATAGCGCTTTAAACGCCGACACATAATCTTTCGATCCTGCTTGCTCAGGTGTTTGGCCTGCCAGTAAATGCAATACAGCTTCATTGGTAAACACAATACTCACCTGTTGTTCAAAGCTGGCACTGAGCATAGCAAAATCAAGCCCTTCACGAGTACTCGTGGTGCCTAAAGGTGCATGTCTAAAAATAATCACCAGTGATTTCATTATCTATTCCACAAATATCTTAAAAGCTAATTAATCTGTCTGCTTGTTCAATACCGACCACTAATTCACCTAAGCCGCCCATGGTAAATGCGTCACTGCTATTCCATTGTGGCTTACCATTTTCTGATGCATCTTGTGGTGAGAGTATGCCACGACGCAATGCTGCTGAAACACAATTGGTTAATGGTATTGCGTGTTGCGCTGACAAATTTTGCCAATGTGAGTGCATATCTATTTCATCAGATGCCGGACAAGTAAGGGAATTACTGTTGGTTACGCCATCTTGATAGAAAAAGACATTGATGATTTGATGACCGTTAGCTAATGCGCTTTGGCAAAAAGATAACGCACGAAAGCTGGCTGTTGAGCCATAAACACTTCCGTTTACTTGAATGATGAATTTGCTCATTATAAAAAAAATGACCCTAATGTAGGGTCATTTTAACGTAATTTACCAATGAACTCTATCGACGATTAATCGTCGTTGCCCATACCCAACAAATGTAGCAGGCTCATGAACAAGTTCAAAAAGTCTAAGTACAATGAAATGGTCGCGCGAACATAGTTGGTTTCGCCGCCATTCACGATTCGACTAGTGTCGTAGAGGATGAAACCGGTCATAAGCAATGCAATACCCGCATTCATTGCCATAAATAATACTGAACTACCGACGAAAATATTAATCACTACAGCACCGATCATCACTAACATACCGGCAAATAGGAAACCGCCCATAAATGAGAAGTCTTTTTTGGTGGTTAGTGCATAAGCCGACAGTGATACGAAAATCACTGAGGTTAAGCCTAACGCCTGCATGATAAGCCCTGGGCCGTTCGCCATACCAACATAATGATTTAAAATATAACCGAGTGACGCACCTTGCATACCCGTAAAGGCAAATACCCAAAATATGGCTGCAGCACTATCGGCTTTTTTTAGGGTCACAAATAACAATACTAAGCTACCAAGCGATAAACCTAATGACATCATTGGGCCAAGGTTAATTGCCATGGCTAAACCAGCAGTAACAGCAGAAAATGCCAATGTCATCGCCAGAAGCATGTAGGTGTTTTTTAGCATTTTATTGACATCAGTCGTCGATAGACTGGGTGATATAACTGATTGTTGATTCATTATCGTCTCCAGGTGTTAACTCAATGATTTGCTCAACGAGAAAAAAATCTTTCTCACTCTGAAGCTAAATCCTTTTCTATAGCGTAAGCAATGTACATTAAACAAAAATTAATTCATAACAAACATCATCTTAATAGGCGCTAATTTATCATAAACTATTCGATAAGTAATGTTATTAACAAAAACATATTTTGCATAATCTGTTTAGCTAAGCCATTCTTTTTTCAGTTTTTCAGTGTCACCTAAGTGATCTAATACCC
>NZ_JACJER010000165.1:0-8465 GCF_014164185.1 Shewanella sp. SG44-6
CGCTGAGCAACGCTGGCTATTTGCTGTTGAGGGGGCACGTAATGGTATTTGGGATTGGTGTATTTCTACTGGTGATGTGTTTGTTTCTGATCGTTGGAAAGATATCATAGGCTATCAGCCTTATGAGCTCGATAATGATTATTCTGTGTGGGAATCTCGTTTACATCGCGATGATAAAGCACAGGTTTTAAATACACTACAGAATTATATTCAGAATCAACATGAATATTATGAGAGTGTTTACCGTTTACGCCATAAAGATGGCCGTTATATTTGGATTCTTGATCGTGGGAAAATTGTTGAGTGGGATGAACTCGGTCGACCACTGCGTATTATTGGTACGATAACAGATGTTTCTGATGATGTTAAAAATCAATCAATTACCAATGAAAAACAAAGTCATAGCGGCCTTACGGATATCATTAATCGTGACCTATTAGCTGATCAACTGTTCGACCTACAAGTTTTCAGTCGTGAAACTGGCCAGTTCTCTGCACTGTTGATGATTAATTTAGATAATTTTAAATTAATTAATGATGGCTTGGGACGCCAGCTTGGTGACCGATTATTAATGCAGATAGCGGCAAGGTTATCAGCTACTTTTTCCAGTGTTGGCCAAGTTGCACGCCTTGGCGCTGATGAATTTGTCTTTTTAGTCAAAAACTTTGGTAATGATATCGATCAAGCAAATAAGCGTGCGCTAGCATTGGCAAGCGAAGTTAGACAGTTGATTGGGCGTAGTTTTACTATTTCAGATCAAAATTTATCCATTACTGCTCGGATTGGATTAGTCGTTTTTGATGGTATTGAGTCTTTAGAGCCGCAAGTATTACTGGCTCGTGTCGACAGCGCTTTAGAACAAGCAAAAGAGAGCCGTTCTAATGGTTGTGCTATTTATCAATCTGAATCTGTTCAGCATCAGGTTCAACCATTTAAATTACAAAACGAATTGAAGCTTGCGATTCATAATCAGCAAATGTCTTTAGTCTATCAACCCGTTGTCGACCAGGCTGGACAGCTCAATAGTGTAGAAGTTTTGATGCGTTGGTATCATCCGCAGTATGGCTACATTAGCCCACGCAAGTTTATTACATCTGCTGAGTTGTCTGACTGTATCTTTGAGTTAGAGTTGTGGGCGTTAGATCAAGTTTGTGAAATGATTAAAACACTTCAACAAGCTAATGCAACTATTCCTATAATGTCGTTAAATATATCTTCACGCCATTTTCATCAAGATCACTTTGCTAATGTGATAATGAATCGAATTAACGCAGCACAAATATCTCCATCGTTACTTCAATTTGAGTTAGCGGCAGATGTGTTTGTGGTAAATGCGAGTGTCGCTAAAAACAAAATTGCTGAGTTACAACGATTTGGTATCAATATTGCGATGGATAATTTTGGCAGCGGATCTTGTGCTGTCTATTTGCTGCAAGGTATTCGTTTTTCACAAGTGAAACTAGCAGCCGTTTACCTTGAAGACATTGAATTTAACCCTGAAACCTTCAATATTGTTAATGCTATTATTGAGTTTGCAGCTAAATTAAATTTCCCTGTGGTGGCTAAACAGGTGGAGAATAAGCAGCAACTTAATTTATTAACACACGCAAAATGTACTTGGTTCCAAGGTTATATTATTAGTAGGCCATTAGATAATGACGACATCATTCAATTGATTAAGACTCAGCTATCTTTGAGTGTTGTGCCATAAAATCGATAGCATAAGAAAGCGCAATATTACGCATTTTATCACTTTCAATAAACACCTCGTGATACGCGCCTTCAATGACGACTTTGTGACAATGATTACTGAGTGTTTGATTTTGTGACTCGTTACATACAATCCTATCTTTTTCAGCTTGCAAGATTAATATCGGGGTTTGGCTGTTTTTAGCATAGCTAATCGTGCTCTGCGCCGCATTCATTGCTTCAAGTAACCAATGATTCGTGGGCGAGCCCAATTGCACCTGAGGATTTTCCTCAAACACGTTGCGATAGTGCTGGTAGCGATATTGGCTATGAGTGAGAAGATTTCGCTTAAAGCTATCGGGTTTGTAGTGAGTACCACCAAGCACAAACGTACTGTGCACTTTACCTGCTTCAAGGCGATTGTTATCAAGTTTTTGAGCTAACCAATGGACAAGTGATTTCGCAAACGGTAGCCGTATACCAAACATTGGTGCTGAAAATACCGCTGCCGCAAATGTTTGTGGGTATTGATTAAGGTAATCACTTGCGATGGTACAGCCCATTGAGTGGGCGATACAAAATAACTCATCATGCTGTTGTGGACTAACTATTTGCTCGATAAATTGAGCCAAGTCAGCAGTGTAATCGCTAAAGTTTTCTACATAACCCTGAAATGGATTATGGGTGAGTCTATCTGATAAGCCTTGGCCTCGATGATCTAAAGCGTAAACGCTGAATCCTTGTTGATACAAATCAAACATCAATTCTTGATATTTTAAATAAGATTCAACTCTGCCATTGCTGATCACGATAGCGCGTTGCTTATTGGGGTGTTCGACCATTGCATAGGCAATGTTTATATTATCAGGAGTACAGAAACTCGATTGCTGTACTTGCTGCCAAAAGTGTCGCTGTTCGCTGGTATCGAGTTTTAATTCTGATGAAAATTTCATGTAATGCATTGTGATTAAGCCAGTATGTTTGAATCTAAAATAATATTTAATTTCTGAGTGTTTGTTTAATTTATACCTTGCTTGTCTCTTCTATATTCGCCTGCTGGCGAGTGATAAACTGATCAACCATTTGCTCTAGTACCGTCATTGGGATGGAGCCATTTTCTAAAATTGCATCATGGAACTTCCTGATATCAAAATCCTTTCCTAATGCTTTCTCAGCTTTAGCGCGTAAACGTTTTATAGTTAATTCACCAATTTTGTATGATAACGCTTGGCCCGGCCAAGAAATATAGCGATCGATTTCCGTGGTGACGTTGTGCATTGAAAGGGCTGTATTACTGGCCATAAAGTCGATCGCCTGCTGGCGACTCCAACCTTTAGCGTGCATGCCTGTATCAACAACTAGTCGCGCAGCCCGCCACATTTCATAGGTTAAACGGCCAAAGTTGCTATAAGGGTCTCGATAAAACCCTGCTTCAACACCTAAATATTCTGAGTATAAACCCCAACCTTCACCAAATGCAGAGATGTAACTGTAACGCCTAAAATTGGGTAAGTCAGTGAGTTCTTTATTGAGTGAAATTTGCAAATGATGCCCTGGAACGGCTTCATGTAACGTTAATGCTTCTAGCTCGTAAAGTGGTCGTTTATCCAAGGCATAAGTATTGACCCAATAATAGCCGGGCTCGTCGTCACGGTTTGAGCCAGAGTAGCGCCCAGTAGTATATTTAGGTGCTATTTCTGCGGGCACTGGCGCAATACCATAAGGGGTGCGGGGTAATTTTCCAAAATACTTAGGCAATATGGCATCGGCTTTTTTGGCAATAAACGCTGCTTCTTTAAGTAGCTCATCTGCCGTTTTGGGATAGAACTGTGGGTCGGTGCGTAAGAATGCTAAAAATTCAGCAAAACTGCCCTGAAAGCCAACATCTTTAATGACTTGTTCCATTTCTGCTCTTATTCTCGCGACTTCTTGTAATCCAAGTTGATGGACTTCATCTGCTGTCATAGGCAGTGTAGTGTAATATTCTACTCTGTTTTGATAAAAAGCTTTACCGTCCGGTAAGGCGGAGGCGGCAATATCTACCCGTGCATTGGGAATATATTCTTGAGTCATAAAATCATAAAACTGCTGATAAAGTGGCAGTACAATTTGCTCAACAGTTTCCCGACCTTGTTTGGTTAACGCTTGCTTTTCTACTGCGCTAAAATACTCTGGATAGTGGGTAAACGGCGTAAAGTAACCACTGGCCTCAACAGGCACAATAAACGCGCTAATGCTGTCTTCAAAACCATTTAAGGTGATTTTTGCTGGGGTGATGCCACTGGCTAAGCCTTGTTTGAGCCAGTATGTTTGCTGAGCAAAATAGCGCGGTAGTTGTTTAAGTTTGGCTAAATAATGCTGATAATCCTCAACACTACTGAAACGCGCTTTAGCAATCGATGCGATGTAAGCATGGAAACCACTTTCTGCCGTAATAGGTAAATAGTGGTCATGAAAATGATACATATCGACGTCATTTTGTAGCTGGTCTTGCAAGATTTTGGCATTGATGACATCAGATTTTGATAACTGTGTTCGATCAAGTTGTTTGAGTGTATTGAGAATTTCGACAGTCTGTTGGTTTTTTTTTGCTAAGGTTTCTGCAGATAAATCGTCAAGCTTTCCTGCTGCTGTCGCATCACCTAAACTGGCGGCTAACTCTGGAGAATAGGCTAAATTAAGAGCCCAACTCTGGTCTATAATCACTTGCAAATCTGGCGCTATCAGTGTCTGTTGGCCTACGATTGATTCATTAACTTGAGTCGTCGGCGTATAGCTATTACAAGCCGATAAACTTAACATTATCAGTACCGGTAGGATCAGTAAGCGCATCGATAGTCCTTGATGTTTTAATCTGTTTGTCAGCATTAGAGTATGCCCGATTTAAGCATAAAAAACACATCACAAATAAGTATGTTTTTTTGCTGTCATAGATTCCATATAAAAATATTGGTCATCAGAATTTATATCAATACATGTTAAACTTAGTGCTATTCTCTGACCGACAAAACTAAACTAACGGCAGGGTAAGTTTATAGGGGTTAATTATGATAGATAAAACCATTCCGCTGGTTGATTTGCATCGACATTTAGACGGCAATGTTAATGTAAAAACCATTTGGGAATTAGGCCATCAACACGGTATTCAGCTACCCGCTAATTCGCTTGAAGAGCTTGCGCCATTTGTGCAAATCCAAGGTAAAGAAAACAATCTAGTGGATTTTCTCAAGAAACTCGATTGGATGGTGGCAGTATTAGCTGATCTTGATGCTGTGAAACGTGTTGCCTATGAGAATGTTATTGATGCAGCATCACAAGGTTTAGATTACGCTGAGTTGCGTTTTAGTCCATATTACATGGCGATGAATCATAATTTGCCCATTGAAGGTGTCGTTGAAGCCGTTATCGATGGCGTACGTGCCGGTGTAAAAGAGCGTGATATTCAGATTAACCTGATCGGTATTATGTCGCGTTCATTTGGACAAGAAAAATGTCGCTTAGAGCTTGAAGGCATACTTGCTCATCGTGACAGCATTGTCGCGATGGACCTAGCCGGAGATGAACTTGGTTTTCCTGGGGACTTATTTACTGAGCACTTTAAGCGTGTTCGAGACGCAGGATTACACATTACAGCTCATGCTGGCGAAGCCGCGGGTGCTGAAAGTATGTGGCAAGCCATTAACGTTCTGGGTGCGACACGAATTGGTCATGGCGTGAATGCGATTCATGATCCTAAGTTGATGGAGTATTTGGCTAAGCATCGTATTGGAATTGAGTCATGTCCAACTAGCAACTTACATACGTCTACCGTTAAAGATTATGATGTTCATCCACTGCGTAAATTTATGGATGCAGGTGTATTGATTGGTCTTAATACCGATGACCCAGGTGTGAGCGCTATTGATATCGCGCATGAATATCGCGTGGTTAAATCTGAAATGGGTTTCAGTGATAGTCAACTGGCGATATTGCAACGTAATGGTGTTGAAATGGCCTTTATGTCTGACAGTGACCGCAAAGCGTTATACGCTAAAAAAGCCAAGTAAATAGCGAGTATGAATAAAAATAGCCCGCAAATGCTGGCTATTTTTGTATTCTACTTTGTATAAACAGTGAGTTAAATTACTCTTGAAAACTGCTGTTGACGGGCTTTTTGACGATAATAGACATCAAAGCACATGCAAATATTACGAATAAGTAGCCGACCGGTCGGGCTTACTGTGAGTTTTCTATCAGTAATATTGACGAGCTTATCATCGATAAAAGTTTGTAATAGTTTGAGATCTTCCACAAAATATTCTTCAAAGTTTATCGCAAATTTTTGTTCAATTTTGGCCATGTCTAAATCAAAATGGCAGATAATTTGTTTAATTACCGCACGGCGAATTTCGTCATCGTGATTTAAACTACACCCTTTCCACAAAGCATGACTATTAGCATCAATCGCTTCGTAATATGGACGAATGTCTTTTTGGTTTTGGGCATAACAATCGCCAATTTGGCTAATAGATGACACACCTAAACCAAGTAAGTCACATTCTTCTTGGGTGGTATAACCTTGGAAATTACGATGTAATTTACCGGCATTTTGTAATTTTGCTAACTCATCATTGGGCTTGGCAAAATGATCCATACCAATAAATTGATAACCTGCTGCGGTTAACGATTCAATCGTTTGATGCAGCATATCTAATTTCTGTTGTGGCGATGGCATATCGACTTCTTTAATTTTACGCTGCGCCGCAAAACGCGATGGCAAGTGTGCATAGTTAAAGACAGATAGACGATCGGGAGAAAGCTCAATAATTCGGGCTATCGTTTTAGCAAACGTTTCGGGAGTTTGTAGCGGTAATCCATAAATTAAATCAACGTTAGTTGACACAAACCCGAGTTCTTTTGCTCTAGCCATTAAGTCGAAAATAAATTGTTCGTCTTGCTCACGGTTAACGGCAACCTGTACAGCTTTATTAAAATCTTGTACACCAATAGACACTCGGTTAAACCCAGCTTCTTTTAAGGTATCAAGCATACTCAGCTCGATTTCTCTAGGGTCGACTTCAATAGAGTATTCACCCACATCTGCAAAATTAAAGTGTTCTTTAATCAGTGCGGTCAGTTTTAGAATTTGTTCAGGGTTTAAAAATGTAGGTGTACCGCCACCCCAATGCATTTGGGTTACGGTGTAATTTTTGAATAATGGTGCACGTTTAATAATTTCAGTGGCCAGATATTCAATGTATTGATCGGCTTTGTGTGCGTGGCGAGTAATAATTTTATTACAACCACAGTAATAGCAAAGCTTAGCGCAAAAAGGGATATGTACGTAAAGCGACAGTTTGTCTGATTTACTGTTTTGAATGGATGTCAGTAAATTCTGCTCAGTAAAGGCATCGTCAAACTCTAGTGCGGTCGGGTAAGAAGTATAACGGGGACCGCTGTAATTGTATTTTTCGATCATCGACTGATCCCAACTAATCTGAGTGGGCTGCTTCAAGGCGTGTCCTCCGGTGGTAAATTAGCAACAGGCGAATTATGCAATGTTCATGATCAAATAACCTTGATCTAGGTTGTAAAAATGAATGTTGCCTAGTGGAATAAAGGCACTTGAGCTAAGTCTTATATTGAATCTTAGTGGTAATGCGGGGTGGGTCACAGTTTGCGATAGCCAATGTGAGAGGTATTGAGCAGTAAGTCTGTCTTAAGGGTGAAGTTAACCTTAGATTGGGATATTGGTAAGGTCAAAGGTGATGATTTTTAGCCAACAGGTTTCATCTATTAACCCTGTTGCGGTTAGTTAATACTAAAGTGCTGAGTACCTAAATTACGCGCTTTACCATCATATCTCACTTCAGTAAGTTGTACATTTCCGCTTTTATGTTTCAACACTATGCTGGTTGAGCGAGTACCGTATTCTTCATGCTGGATAAAAATAGCAGACAATAGACGTTCCCATTCAAGGCTAATACCAGTTTGAGGTAAATCTTGATCCTTTGGTTGTGAGGTATCTCGCATGATAGCGAGTAATTGGTCTATGCAAGGTGTCTGCATTTGCTTGATATAGGTTTGCAGCTGTTGCTGGCCTTTAGCCATTTTAGGCCATATATCATCCAATGCGCCGTTACTTACCGCATGAAATCCAGGCTCGAGTTTAGTGGTAGTTGATGTTTTACTGTTAAAGCAGAGGAGTTGGTTGTGGTGTTCGAAGACTAAATTAAACGGATTATAATTAACCGAGTGTTCAGCTAGCCATTGACTATTAACGTGCTGTTTTGTTAGCGCATCAACCACTAATTCTCCACGACTGCGAACGCCATTTTGCAGTTCAATGGAGCGAATATTGGTTATTCCTGCAAATTGGCCTTGCTCATTAATGCCTAACCAAGTGCCGCCAGCTTGCTTGTCTTGCCCAGCAATAATGGCAGGATGAGTTGGCCAGCGATACGCTGGTTCAGCTGCTCTGTGATGAAATTCGTCACGGTTTGCACAAATAATTAAGGGGTAGTCGGGATGCGCCTCAACGGCAATAAATAAAATACACATAGCGGCCCCCTTAAATATATTGTCATCATTAGCGATTAAATAGATTAATGATGATGTTTATGTGTCGATGCTGAGTCATGATGATGTGGCGCTTTAATGTCTGATGGATGGCCGTGATCATGTGGATGTGACACTGATTTGAGGTTAATCATCAAACGGCTTAAAAATTTGCGCGGCCCGAGCCTAAGTAAACTGGCACCAAACAATAAAGCTATGGCCACTAAACCAACAATGTT
>NZ_JACJER010000166.1:0-8422 GCF_014164185.1 Shewanella sp. SG44-6
ATTAGCGCAGTGTAAAAAATGGGTCGATTTTTGTTTGGCTCAAACTGATTTAGTGACAACATTGTTGCAATATGAAACCGATTTACCGATCAGGGTTTGCCATACGTTGAGGTAAATTTAAAAAATTGGGGATCACATCGATAATATCAGTGGGGGTTAAGTTACTCAGTGCCGCAGCAAAATGCCCAAACGCCTCGGCCGCTAACTTAGCTTGCTCGGGCGTATCAACCACTTCAATTGTATCGCTATGGGGTAAATAATCTATTGCCCGCCAAAATCCTTGCTCAGCTAAATCTACGTAAAGCGCGCCAGAAACGGTAGCGATTGGACTCACCACTTGCAAGGGATATTGTTGCTGTTGCCGCTTAGCCAATAAATGCTGACTAATGTTAGCGGCATTTTGAATCATAACCCTAGGATCAGTAAATATTTGAGTATTAATCCGCTGTAACACCATCGTTTTAGCTTGATCTCGCACCAAAAAAGTCTGATTTATATGGCCATTACCCAGTGGATGAATGGAGCTGTGCTCGGTACTAAAACCAAACTGAGGTAACACATTGCTACGGATAAAATTAACCAATCAACACTCCAACACTAATATCACCAAAACCTAAGGTAACCAATACATCACTTTGGTCCGGTTTCTCTCTGTAATCGTTACTGACTCAGTATCATTTCAAATTGAGGGTTTTGCATCAAGGTTGCTTGACTGCCCTTTAAGTTAAATTCATAGCCACACAACTTAAAGCTGCCTCTGAGCGCGACATCATTGACAATGGCATCTTTGTCTAATGGTGTAAATCTAGCCTCACTGGCACCATCATTAAGTAAATCAACGGTGATAGGTCGATAGCGACTACCGTCATTAAACTCAAGATTAGCGCAAGTTTTATCACCCGTTGCTGTCGCTAAACGCCACATATTTTGCGCAGCGCCGCTATCTCCTAACCAGCGCACAATCAAGATTTCACCCTCTAACGCCAGCCAAAATCCGTCTGGTAGTTTTACCATCTCTCGAGTGCCAGCTTGTTGTTGATGACTGATGCCATCAAGGTGTGCGGCTTGTTCGGTTTCGTCGCTAGAAAAAACATTGACCAATGCAAAGACCAAATACACGACTAAACAGATAGCCAAGATAAGCGCAGTAATTTTACCAATTAAAATAAGCTTTTGCTGGTGTAATTTGGCCACATTAAGCCAAGATTTTGCTAGCTCGGTAATCGACCCAGATTGTAATGCATCTTGATCGACATAAAGCGGTTGATTATTACGCACTGACGCTGTGGAAAATGAGCTAGTGTATTGCTCATCTATTGCAGCATCAGCATCGAGGGCCGTGTTATCTTGCTCAATACCAGCCTGAGGTAAAACATCATCAATAGTCTGATTGCTCTGGGTTTCGCCAGAATATGGCTCAGATGATGTACTAAAGTTCACTTCATTATCAGTTGATTCTACGGCTGAAAATGTACTCTCTGGCGTTGCCTGAACAGGCATAGCCTGCCCTTTCATAACTGGCTCTTGTCTGTGATAAACCGAACCTATATTGGATACTGGCGCCATATTGGGTCCATTATATCCTTGTACATAATTAATGATATTTCTAGGCGGTAAAAATGCCAAATAGCCACCACAGGCTAAGCCGAATAAAAATACGCCAGCTGACGCGCCCAAAGGCGCCATAAAGTAAGTCAATATGCCAAAAGCCAATACAGGTATGACACAAATCATCGCTAACTTAATCGATTTATTGGCATCATTTAAGCGACGAAGTGCAGCCAAACCAACAATAGGCATAACCGCTAGCGTCACAATCACATTAATTACACTCGTCGGAAATACGATAGCCGCAACTGTTAACAACAAAAATGCAGCGAATATAATTGCCATTAACCTTAAGCCTGTGTCACGACCATCTCGGCACAGTAGGGTTTTTACAGACATCAATCATTCCTATTCATTTACGAAAAAATCAAAAAAAACAGCTAGGTACATAACAGAATTTATCGGTAATTATACACAGTGATGGCAAGGTGATTAGATTGTTTTCACCATCAAAACTGACAACCACTATCAATAGCGCAAAGCCTACAGAATTTATCTTATAAAGCCAGACCCAACCTAGGTTTTACATAACTTTTTTATTCATTAACCTGTCTGTCGCTTGTCGCCCATTTATCACAACAAGGAACAGTAGCAATCGCTATGATTGCGCTAGCATAACCTTACAGTTAACGAGTATAATATTAAGCTTTCTTAATGAATAATCGGATGAGAAACCCTATTTATGAGCACTCGTGGAAATCTTTTTATTGTGTCAGCCCCCAGTGGCGCAGGTAAATCATCACTTATATCAGCACTATTAAAAGATACACCATCTGATAAACAGGTTTCAGTGTCACACACGACCCGTAAACCTCGCCCTGGCGAAGTCGATGGCCAACATTATCATTTTGTCACTGTTGAGCAATTTAAAGCATTAATTGACCAAAACGCCTTTATTGAATGGGCTGAAGTCTTTGGCAATTTTTATGGCACCTCCAAAACCGTCATTGAACACACTTTGGCTAATGGCATCGACGTCTTTCTAGATATCGACTGGCAAGGTGGTGAACAAGTTAAAAGACTGATGCCATATGCGATTGGGGTATTTATTTTACCGCCATCGAAAACTGAACTAGAGCGTCGTTTAACTGGTCGAGGCCAAGACAGCCAACAAGTGATTGATTCGCGCATGGCACAAGCGGTTTCTGAAATGTCACATTACGCACAATATGAATTTGTGATTGTAAATAATGATTTTGATGACGCCCTAACCGATTTAAACGCCATTATTCGCAGCCAAAGACTAACCTGTGCTAGTCAGCAGCATACCCACAATGATATGCTTATTGATCTCTTGGCAGACTAATTGTCATAGTGTACAATTTTGCGTCATTTTTCCCCATAGATAACACTGGAGTTTCAACACATGGCTCGCGTAACTGTAGAAGACGCCGTAAACAAAATCGGCAACCGTTTTGATATGATCCTGGTTGCAGCGCGTCGTGCTCGCCAAATCGCCGTCCAAGGTAAAGAACCTATGGTTGATGAGATGAATGATAAACCAACGGTTGTCGCATTACGTGAAATCGAATTAGGTTTAGTCACCTCTAACACTTTAGATGCTGATGAGCGCCAAACTGTTCGTGAACGTGAAGCAGCTGAAATTGCCGCTGTAGCAGCCATAGCAGAAGGCCGCGTTTTATAAGGAGTAGCGCCACTTGTATCTGTTTGAAGGTCTAAAAGAGTCAGCATCCAGCTATCTAGAGCCGGATCAAGTAGAATTACTCAAGCAGGCCTATTTGGTTGCGCGTGATGCCCACGAAGGGCAAATGCGCACAAGTGGCGAGCCTTATATCACCCATCCCGTTGCGGTTAGCCGCATCTTGGCAGACATGCGCCTCGATCATGAGTCGCTTATGGCTGCCTTGCTTCATGACACCATTGAAGATACACCGGTAACCAAAGAAGAACTCACTGAGTTATTTGGTGCTGATGTTGCCGAACTGGTTGAAGGTGTTTCCAAGCTTGATAAAATCAAGTTTCGTGACAGAAAAGAAGCCCAAGCAGAAAACTTCCGTAAAATGATGATGGCAATGACTCAAGATATTCGAGTTATCCTCATCAAATTGGCCGACCGCACCCACAATATGCGCACATTAGGCGCTCTTCGCCCTGATAAGCGTCGTCGTATTGCTCGCGAAACGTTAGAAATATATGCTCCAATTGCTAATCGATTAGGTATTCATAATATTAAAATCGAACTTGAAGATCTCGGTTTTCAAGCCTATTACCCTATGCGACACAGAGTGATCCGCGATGTCGTAAAAGCAGCTCGTGGTAATCGTAAAGAACTGATTAACAGTATTGAAGTGGCTATTGAAACACGCCTTGAAGAAGCTGGAATTCCCACTAAAGTCAAAGGCCGTGAGAAAAATCTCTATTCAATCTATCGAAAGATGCGCAGTAAAGAACTTCAATTTCAAGAGGTTATGGATATATATGCGTTCCGTGTTATCGTCGACTCTATTGATACCTGCTATCGCGTATTAGGTGCTATGCACGGATTATACAAGCCGCGCCCTGGACGTTTTAAAGATTATATCGCCATTCCAAAAGCCAACGGTTACCAATCACTGCACACCTCGTTATTTGGCCCCCATGCGGTGCCTGTTGAAGTGCAAATTCGTACCGAAGAAATGGATCAAATGGCCGACAAAGGTGTCGCTGCGCATTGGATGTACAAAAACAATACCGATGCGGCTCAACAAAGCACTTCTCAAGTTCGCGCTCACAAATGGATGCAAAGTTTGCTGGAATTACAGCAAAGTGCTAGCAGCTCATTTGAATTTGTTGAAAACGTTAAAACTGAATTATTCCCTGAAGAAATCTACGTATTTACTCCAGAAGGCCGTATCTTAGAATTACCAGTCAATGCCACGGCGGTCGATTTTGCCTACGAAGTGCATACTGATGTGGGCAATACCTGTGTTGGCGCACGCGTTAATCGTCAAGCATACCCGCTGAGCCAACCATTAATTTCAGGGCAAACCGTTGAAATTATTACCGCCAAAGGTGCCCGCCCTAATGCTGCATGGCTAAATTTTGTGGTAACGGGTAAAGCCCGAGGTAAAATCCGTCAGGTATTAAAGAGCCTTAAAGGCGATAATGCTATCGCATTAGGCAAACGTTTATTAAACCATGCCTTGGGTGATACCAAGCTGGAAACTATTCCCGCTGAATTACTTGAGAAAGTGATCAAAGAAACCAAACACACATCATTAGACTCGCTGCTAGCAGATATTGGCTTAGGCAATGCCATGAGTATTGTGATTGCCCAGCGCTTGGTTGGTGAGCAGTTTGATTCTCAAGACAGCAATAAAGAACGACCACAAATGCCAATTCGCGGTGCCGAAGGTATGTTGGTCACTTACGCCAATTGCTGCCGCCCAATCCCTGGCGATGCGGTCATTGCTCATGTGAGCCCAGGCAAAGGTCTGGTAGTGCACATGGAAAGCTGTGCCAATATTCGCGGCTATCAAGGCGAG
The DNA here is from genome assembly GCF_014164185.1 of Shewanella sp. SG44-6. Classification (NCBI taxonomy): domain Bacteria; kingdom Pseudomonadati; phylum Pseudomonadota; class Gammaproteobacteria; order Alteromonadales; family Shewanellaceae; genus Shewanella; species Shewanella sp. SG44-6. The sequence continues at coordinate 5,094 of NZ_JACJER010000166.1, forward strand.
CCTGATAAGTACATTTCAGTGCACTGGGACAACGTAGAAGGGGTTGAATACCAAGCTAACTTACGCGTTGAAATTGTAAACCACCAAGGTGCGTTGGCAAAAATCACTTCGATCATTGCTTCTGCTGGTTCTAACATTCACAACCTCAGCACAGAAGAACGTGATGGCCGTGTATATCTGATTAATTTACGTATTTCAGTTAAAGATCGCGTTCATCTTGCAAACGTTATGCGCAGGATCCGTGTTTTACCTGAAGTCTTACGCACTTCGCGTAACCGCTAATGATTTCATGAGTGGTTTAGTTAACCTCTCATGAATATTCATATTTTAAGCTATTACTCAGTTATAGTTGCGGAAAATACTCTTTGTTCTTCCTCAATATAATCAGTTAACGACACCATCTCCATCACCCGTTGCTGGGTTTGATTGGCCGCATTGCGCCACTTTTTATGTTTATTAAAGCGATCAACGTGATGACTAAAATGCACCACTAAATAATGGCCTTCGTCTAAACCTAAACAATACATGTCGGTGCGACTGCGTGAATGAGGTTTAACCAGTTGATGAAACACCCACTCAGTACCATTTATTTGTACCGTAGTAGCATCTGGAATTTTTGGGTAACCACCGTTGTTTATAGCAGCTTCTAATTGAATAGCCATTACCTCATCTGAAAGAGTGGTATGTTTACTCATTTCTTGCCTTATCCTAGTGTTGCTACCTCGAGATTTCTCACCTGGCTCAGGGTGATTATAATATTCATCATATTCTTGATTGAGCCATGCACCAAGCGCTTGATTATCAAGCGCATTAACGCCATCAGGGGTCTTCTTTATTCTAAACACGGTGCTGAGCATGCCGTATTCACTGCTGGGAAAAATACCAATAATGGGTAAATACATCCAAACCCGAGTATAGATATGCACATAAGTTTCATGGGTGTGAGTTTTTTGCTTCGTATTAAACCAATGCCTATTTCTATAAGGATAATTAACCTCTTTGGGTAACTGTCGAGCAACTATATTACTGATAGGAATAGTTATTTTTAACAGTTTGTCTTCTAAAATAAACCGCTCAGTGACGAGCTGAGTAAAATCAGCACCACCAACAAAGCCTTGCCACAAGCTCTTCAATAAGCCCATTACGCCGTTTCTTGCCTAGATGAAGTTTGCAGAGCTGACGAAGTATCATTGGATAGTCGCGATTGTGGCTCATCTGCAACATAATCAGTTAATGACACCATCTCCATCACCCGTTGTTGGGTTTGATTGGCCGCCTTGCGCCATTTTTTGTGCTTATCAGATCGGTCAACACGATGACTAAAACGCACCACTAAATAATGACCTTCATCTAAACCTAAACAATACATATCTGTCCGACTGCGTGAGTTCGGTTTCACTAGTTGATAAAATACCCATTGAATATTATTAAAGCTGACTGTAGTGGGAGCAGGAATTTCAGGGTAACCACTACCATTTATATAAGCTTGCAACTGTGAAGCCATATGAGAGGTAGTTAGATCACCGTGTCTTTGTTGCATTTCAGCAATTAAAGCAGTATTCCTTCCTTTAGATTTATCTCCTGGTTCAGGGTGATTATAATATTCATCATATTCTTGATTAAGCCATTGACCTAATGCCAGATTATCAAGCGCATTCACTCCCTCAGGAGTTTTCTTAATCCGAAATACACAACCTAACATGCCATATTCACTGCTAGGAAAAATACCGATAATCGGTAAATACATCCAAACTCGAGTATAGATATGCACATAAGTTTCATGAGTATGAGTTTCTTGATTAGTGTGAAACCAATGGTTATTTTTATAAGGGTAATTGACTTCTTTAGTCGGCTTTCGAGCAACAACATTACTAATAGGAATAGCGACTTTGAGTAGTTTGTCTTCTAAAACAAACCGCTCAGTGACGATCTGAGTAAAATCAGCACCACCAACAAAGCCTTGCCACAAGCTCTTCAACAAACCCATTATGCCGTATCTTGCCTAGATGAAGTTTGCAGAGCTGACGAAGTATCATTGGATAGTCGCGATTGTGGCTCATCTGCAACATAATCAGTTAATGACACCATCTCCATCACTCGTTGTTGAGTTTTATCAGCAGCCTTGCGCCACTTTTTATGCTTATCAGAGCGATCAACACGATGACTAAAACGCACAACTAAATAATGGCCTTCATCTAAACCTAAACAATACATGTCGGTGCGACTGCGTGAATGAGGTTTAATCAATTGATGAAACACCCACTCAGTACCATTTATTTGTACCGTAGTAGCATCTGGAATTTGGGGATAACCGCCGTTGTTTATAGCAGCTTCTAATTGAATAGCCATTACCTCATCTGAAAGAGTGGTATGTTTACTCATTTCTTGCCTTATTCTAGTGTTGCTACCTCGAGCTTTCTCACCAGGCTCAGGGTGATTATAATATTCATCATATTCTTGATTTAGCCATTTACCAAGCGCCTGGTTATCGAGCGCATTAACACCATCAGGGTTTTTTTTTATTCTAAACACACTGCTGAGCATGCCGTATTCACTGCTGGGCAGAATACCTATGATGGGTAAATACATCCATAACTCAGTATAAATATGTATATAGGTCTCATGGGTGTGTGTTCTTTGGTTTGCAGCAAGCCAAAAAAGATTTTTATATGGATAATTAATCTCTTTCGGTGGTTCTACCGTGGCAATATTACTGACTGGCATAGTTATTTTTAACAGTTTATCTTCTAAAATAAATCGCTCAGTGACTAGCTGAGTAAAATCAGCTCCGCCAACAAAGCCTTGCCACAATGTTTTTAGTAATTTCTTCATAATGTTTTTTTTATTTTCTGTGCTTCTTGCATTAATAGCTCAGCTTTCTGAATATATTTTTAACTTCTTTAGCGCGAAATTTTGCACCTAACGTCAATAATTGCTCGTGGTAGGTTTTCACTCCCAAGAAAGGTAATGTATGCGGACTTGCCCCCACAGAGCTAAACATTATCGAGGGGAAAAACTTTACTGAACGGGCAAAACTACTGGCTGATAGATCATTTTTGCCGAATATATTAGGTACTGTATCAAATGGGTTATTTCGTGGTTCATGGGTTTTTAACCCCACCAGTTTAGCGGCTTGTTGTAACTCTGCCACATTAGCACCGCTGCCGTGAATAGCTAGCTCTTGACCCGTTAATTGCCCTTGATAATTGACTCGATAATATTGCAACGCAGATAAAAATATAATCGCCCCTTGGCTGTGGGCGACCCACTTGACTTTTTTACCCAATTGTTGATTTTGTTTCAATACAGCCGCCAAGTGCTGAGCATTG